>JAKAIJ010000042.1 GCA_021814355.1 Acidobacteriota bacterium | reverse complement strand
GGTTCCCGAGGGGGACGAAGGGCTTCGGACGCGCGGGCGTGCTCAGGGGCCAGAGGCGCGTCCCGCTCCCCCCCGCGAGAACCGCGCAGGAGAATTTCACCTTATTATCCTTATTCACGGTATCATCCCGCAGGGATAGACGGGCTCCGCCCTTTGCTTCGGGGTCTCATCCCCTACCGAAGAAGGTCCCGGTCCGTCTCCACCTGGAGGGTGCCTCCCAGGTGCTCGAGAAGGAGCCGCACCCGCTCGCGCGAGGGGAGCACCTCCAGAACGGTGCCCTCCAGGCCGGCGAAGACGCCCTCCGAAAACCGCACCCGTTGGCCCTTCGCGAAGGGCGGCGGCATCGCTGGGATCAGGTAGCCCCGCCCGCCCTCCCGCTCGCGCCAGAGGTCCACGAGCTCCGGCTCCACGCAGGCGAGCTGCTCGTGGAAGAGCAGCGGGCGGAGGAGCCAAGGGGTGCGGCGCGCGGCGGCCAACTCCAGCCGGGGCGAGAGAAACACGAAGCAGTACCCCGGAAAGAGCGGCCGCACCCTGCCCCCCGCCCGGCGCCCGCCGAGCCGGGGGCAGTAACCCTCCAGCCCCCCGCGGGCCAGCGCCTCCACGACGACCTCCTCGCAACGCGGTTTGACCGAGAAGACGGCCCACACGCGGGAGGCGGTCGAGAGGCCCGTTAACACCTCAACTCGCCCCGCGCCCCGCGTATCCAGCGCGCCGCAAATCTTTGCGCGCTGGATGCGGGTGGGGGCCCGGGGGAGGCCAAGCGCGGTAGCCTCCCCCGGTAGGGCCCGCGGGGGTTCGAGCATACGGATGCGGCGCGAGAAGCGAACCCATGGAGCTTCGAGCCCCAGCAGCCGTGCGAAGAACGCCTGGCCCAGCACCGCTCCCGCAGGGGGCTTCGCCTGGGCCGGGGCGGACGGCCAAGGGCTTGCGCGGCCTGCAAGGCCGCTCTTGCAAGGCCCCCGAAGGGCCACATCCCGCTTCGACTGGCTTTGCCAGCGAAGCGGGAATTCGAGGCCGCCTTCCCCGCGAATACAGTGCGTCCCTTGCATAGACAGCCAATTCCGAATGCGCAATCATTTCGGACGCTCTGTATAGAAGTCCCGGATGGCGCCGCTGACCTCGGCCACCTCGCGGTCCGACAGCTCCGCCATCACGGGGAGCGCGAGGACTTCCGCGGCGGCCCGCTCGGTCTCGGGCAGGTCGCCCTCCCGGTATCCCAGGTGGAGGAAGCAGTTCTGGCGGTGCAGCGGGACGGGGTAATAGATCATGCACCCGATGCCGCGGGATTCGAGGTGGGCCTTCAGCGCGTCCCGCTCCTTCGCGCGGATCACGTACTGGTGGTAGATGTGGGTGAGGCCGTCGGGAACGCGGGGCGTCCGCACCTCCCCCACGCCCTCGAGGGCGGCGTTGTAGGCGGCCGCCACCGCCGCGCGGCGCGCGTTCCAGCCGTCGAGGCGCCGCAGCTTCACCCGCAGCACCGCGGCCTGAAGCTCGTCCAGCCGGGAGTTGTACCCGATCTCGTCGTGGTAGTAGCGCTCGCGGCTCCCGTGGACGCGGATCCGGCGCAGGCGGTCGGCCACCTCGGCGCGGTTCGTGGTGACGAGCCCGCCGTCTCCGGCGCCCCCCAGGTTCTTCGTGGGAAAGAAGGAGCAGGTCCCGGCGTCGCCGAGGACCCCCGCGCGCTTTCCCCGGTAGGCGGCGCCGAAGGACTGGCAGGCGTCCTCGAGCAGGAGGAGCCCGTACTCCTTCGCGAGGGCCCCCAGGGCGTCCATCTCCGCCGGCAGGCCGTAGAGGTGCACGGGCAGGAGCACCCGGATGAGGGTCCCCGTGGCCTTGTGCCGGAGCAGGCCGCCGTCCGTCCTCGCGCACTCCTCCCGGAGGAAGGCCCGGACGGCCGCGGGGGAGAGGTTGAAGGTGTCGGGGGCGATGTCCGCGAAGAAGGGGCGCCCCCCCGCGTTGTGGACCGCGCCCGCCGTGGCGAAGAAGGTGAAGGCGCTGGTGAGGACGCCCTCGCCGGGCTGGAGGCCCAGGCACCGGAGCGCCAGCAGGATCGCGTCGGTGCCCGAGGCCACGCCCACGGCGTGGCCGGCGCCGAGGTAGGCGGCAGCCTCCTGCTCGAGGGCCTTGCCCTGGGGTCCCAGGATGAAGTGCTGGGTCGTGAAGACCTCCGCGACGGCGGCCTCCACCTCCGCGCGGATCTGGGAATACTGCCGGGTCAGGTCCAGGAACGGCACGGGCATATCGGGCTCTCCCTCTGGGGTTTTTTTATAGCACGGCGGGGCCGTCCCCCACAAGGAACCGTCCGCCCCGCGGAGCGCGCCGCGCGTGGGTTTGCGCCGTCCGGGCCCGCCGTGTAGAGTGGAAGGGCCCGGCTGTCCCGGGCTCCGGAGGGGGCCATGGCCAGAATCGTCGAGTGCGTCCCGAACTTCTCCGAGGGGCGCGACCGCAACGTGATCCGCCAGATCACCGACGCCATCGCGTCGGTGGAGGGGATCGCCCTGAAGGACGTGGACGCCGGCGCCGACATGAACCGCGTGGTCGTGACGTTCTTCGGCCCGCCGGAGGCCGTGGCCGAGGCGGCCTTCCGCGGCGTCGCCAAGGCCGCGGAGGTCATTGACATGCGCGCGCACCACGGCTCCCATCCGCGCATGGGGGCCACCGACGTCTGCCCCTTCGTGCCGGTGGAGGGGGTCGCCATGGCCGATTGCGTGGCCCTCGCCGAGACCGTGGGGGAGCGCGTGGGCCGCGAGCTGGGGATTCCCGTCTACCTTTACGAGAAGGCGGCCCGCACGCCGGAGCGGCGCAACCTCGCCGCCATCCGCCGCGGCGAGTACGAGGGGCTGGCGGCCAAGCTCGCCGACCCCCGCTGGAGGCCCGACTTCGGCCCCGCGGAGTTCAACGCCCGGGCCGGGGCCACGGTCGTGGGCGCGCGCGAGTTCCTCATCGCCTACAACGTCAACCTCAACAGCCGCTCCAAGGACCACGCCACCGACATCGCCTTCGAGCTGCGGGAGAAGGGGCGCTCGGCGCGGCGCGGCGCGACGGGCCCCTTCTATTATCTCGGGCACCTCGTGAGGCACGAGCCCGGGCGCTACCTCTGCGGCTCCTGCGAGTTCGAGGCCGCCGACGCCGGGGCGCTCTTCGCCCACACGAAGGCGGCGCACGGCTACGACGCCCGCGCCCTTTACGCCCTCAACGACATCGCCCCGGACCATCTGGAGGACCAGCCGGTGAAGAAGCCGGGGCTCTTCCCCCACTGCAAGGCCATCGGGTGGGACGTGCCCCAGTTCGACCGCGCCCAGATCTCCGTCAACCTGACGGACTTCCACGTGACCCCCCCCCACGTCGTCCTCGAAAAGGCGCGGGAGCTGGCCGCCGCGCGGGGGCTGGTGGTGACGGGCAGCGAGGTGGTGGGGCTCATCCCCTTCCGGGCGCTCTACGAGGCGGGGCTCTTCTACCTCCGCCGCCAGGGCCGTAGCGCGGGCGTGCCCGTCGAGGACGTCCTCCACACCGCGGTCCAGTCCATGGGGCTGCGCGACGTGGCGCCCTTCGACCTGCGCGAGAAGGTCATCGGCCTCCCCGAGCCGGGCTCGGACGACCTGGTGGCGAAGCGCGCCGACGCCTTCGTCCACGAGGTCTCTCGCGAGTCGCCCGCCCCCGGCGGCGGGTCGGTCTCCGCCTACGCGGGGGCGCTCGGCGCGGCCCTCGCCTCCATGGTGGCCAACCTCACCGCCGGCAAGCCGGGACACGAGCCGGCCTGGGAGGCCATGTTCCGGGTGGCCGAGCAGGCCCAGGCCGCAAAGGACGCGCTGCTGCTCGCGGTGGACGAGGACACGAGGGCCTTCAACGCCTACATGGAGGCGCTCCGGATGCCCAAGGGGACCCCCGCCGAGAAGGCCGCTCGCAAGGCGGCGATGCAGGCGGGCCTTCAGAAGGCGGTGGCGGTGCCGCTCCAGACGGCGGAGCGCTCCCTCGAAGCGCTCGCGCTGTGCAAGGCCGCGGCCGAGACCGGCAACCGGAACTCCGCGAGCGACGCGGGCGTCGGAGCCCACCTCGCGAGGGCGGCGGTCATGGGGGCCTGCCTCAACGTGCGGATCAACCTCCCCGGGATCGCCGACCCCGCCTTCGTCGCCGAGACGGCGGCCCGCTGCGACGAGCTCGAGCGGCGATCCGAGGCGCTCCTCGCCGAAACCCACGCCGCCGTCCTCGCCCGCATCGCCCAGCCGACGAAGCCCTGACGGAACTCGTCCGGCGGCGCCAAGCGCCGCCCCCCTCGCCGCCTCCGTCTTGGCACCGCGGGCCGCATTTCGGTACTATTGCGAGTGGAGGCACCCCATGTCTTCCGAACACGTGAAGGGCCTCGAGGCGACCCGCAAAGCGCTCGAAGAGGAGAGAAAAAAGCTCGACCACGAGTTCCGCGTCGAGCTGCCCCGCGAGATTGACCGCGCCCGCCAGCTCGGAGACCTCTCGGAGAACGCCGAGTACCACATGGCGCTCCAGCGCCAGCAGTACGTGAAGGCGCGGCTCAAGCAGCTCCAGGAGCGCATCGCCGCCCTCTCCACCATCAACCTGAACGCCATCCCGCGCGACCGGGCCGCCTTCGGCAGCACCCTGCGGCTGCTGGACCTGGAGAAGGACCAGGAGCTCGAGATCCGCCTCGTCACCCACGAGGAGGCCGACGTGGCGAAGGGGCTCTACTCGGTCCAGTCCCCCATCGGCAAGGCCATGCTGGGCAAGAAGGAGGGGGACGAGGTGACGGTCGAGACCCCCGGCGGCAAGCGCACCTTCGAGGTCCTCTCGCTCAAGACCGTCCACGACTGACGCCGTAGCCACGGCAAACCGCCGCCGGAGCGGACGGACCCGCCGCCTGCTCGCTTTCGCGCCTCTGTCCAGCGCCCTTTCCGATTCCGCCGGGACGGCGCCCCAGAGAGCACAGGAAAGCACCGTTGCAGAAACGGGGATTTCACGCGCTCGGCGCGGCGGCTTCCCTGCGGAAGCGTGATCAGAGAATGATCTTCTTGCGCGGCTCGGCGAGGAGCGCCTCGAGGTCGCGGGCCTCCCGCGGGATGTCCGCGCTGAGGACCTCGCAGCCCTTGGCGGTCACCGCCACGTCGTCCTCGATGCGGACGCCGAGCTCCTCCGCGGCGATGTAGACCCCGGGCTCCACGGTGATCACGGCGCCCGGCTCCAGCGGCTCGTCGTAGGAGCCGACGTCGTGGGCCTCGAGGCCGAGATAATGGGAGGTCCCGTGGAAGAAGTACTTGCCGAGCCCGGCCTTGGCGATGACCTCCGTGGCGGCCTTGTGGACCTCGTGGACGAAGACCCCCGGCTTGACCTTCGCCACCGCGGCGTCGCGGGCCGCGAGCACCACGTCGTAGACCTTGCGCTGGCGCTTGGTGAAGGTCCCCGAGACGGGATAGGTGCGCGTGATGTCGGCGCAGTAGAAGTCCTTCCGGGCGCCCACGTCGAGGACCACCAGGTCGCCCGCCTTCATGGTGCGGCGGTTCTTCTCGTAGTGGAGGATGCAGGACCAGGGGCCCGACCCGACGATGCTCGGGAAGGAGAGGCGCTGGGCCCCGCCCACCTTGAAGGCGTACTCCACGAGCGCTTGGAGTTCGTATTCCCTCATGCCGGGGCGCAGGTGTCCCGCGGCGGCGGCGTGGGCGTCCCTCGTGACGGCGATGGCCTCGCGCAGGGCCCGGATCTCCTCGGGGCCCTTGAGCCGGCGCAGCCCTCCGGCCAGGCGCCCCAGGTGGCGCAGTTCCAGGAAGGGGTAGCGGGCCCGCAGCCGCTCCCAGAAGAGCTGGGTGAGCCCGATGGGGCCCTGGATGGCGTCCTCGGGAAAGTCCAGGTAGACGGTCCGGGCCGCGCGCAGGGGCCGGACCAGAGCCTCCTCGATCTGGTGGTAGGCGGAAAGGGAGCCGAAGCCGGTGCGCTTCATGGCGCCCCTGCGGACCGGGTCGGGGTCGGCGGACTCCGTGAGCCCCCCGGCGGTGAGCACCTTGCCCGTCCAGCGCTCGGCGGCGGGGTCGGGCGCGGGGAGGAAGAGCAGCTCGTCGCTCTTCTGGGGCGTGGTGTGGATCAGGAGCGCCGCCTTCGGGGACTCCACGCCCGTGAAGTAGTAGAAGTTCGGGTCGGGGAGGAAGGGCACGAGGTTCTGCTCCTCCCCGGAGAAGAAGAGGGCCACGGCGGCGTCGCCGCCGGGCTGTTTCCGCATCCGCTCCACGAGCGCCTTGCGGCGGCGGGCGAAGAGGTCCTCCGGAGCCGCGACGCCCTTCTTTCGGGCGCTCATCGGGCGGCCTGTTTCGCGGGCAGGGCCGCCACGTCGCCCGCCGCGCCCTTGTCCATGGTCACGGTCCCCTCGAGGACGCCGCCCTCGAGAACGGTGAGGGCGGGGCTCGCGAGGTGGACCTCGCCCTGGATCCGGCCCTTGGGGTGGATCTCCAGGGAGCCCTTCACGCGCAACGTGCCCTCCACGACGCCGAACACCACCAGGGCGTTCACGTCCAGCTCGCCCGAGACCTTGCCCTTCTCGCCCACCACGAGGCGGTCCGAGCGGAGGATCGTCCCCTTGAACTCCCCGTCCACGCGGAAGGTCTGCGTGAACTCGAGCGTCCCCTCGGCGCGGACCCCTTCGCCGAGCATGCCGCCCACCTGGACCGGCCCGTCACTCTTCTTCGCAGGGATCATCGCCCTCTCCCACCGATGGACTGGACCACTTCGTAGAGGTGCTGGAGCTCCTCCTCGTTCTTGAACCTCACCGTGACCGCCCCGCCCCGCCCCTTCCGGACGATCGTCACCGGCAGCCCGATCTTCGCCGCCATGACCTTCGCGGCGGCCTCGGTGTCGGCGTCGGCCCGCCGGGGCACGGCCTTGGACTTGGGCCCGGGGGCGGGCGCGTACCGCTCGGCCTCGCGCACCGAGAGCCCGCGGCTCAGGATGGCCTTCAGCAGGGCTTCCTGCTCCTCGCGCCGCCGGTGCGAAAGGAGCGCCTTGGCGTGGCCCACCGAGATCTGACCGGCCTCGAGCGCCTTCAGCGCCAGGACCGGCAGGTGGAGCAGGCGCAGCATGTTGGCCACGGTGGCCCGCTCCTTCCCCACCCGGCGCGCGACCTCCTCCTGGGTCATCCCCAGGTCCTCCACGAGGGTCTGGTAGGCGCGCGCCTCCTCCACGGGGTTGAGGTTCTCCCGCTGGAGGTTCTCGACCAGGGCGAGCTCCAGAAGCTGGGAGTCGGCCACCTCGCGGACGATCACCGGAACCTGGTGGAAGCCCGCCTTCTGGGCCGCCCGCCAGCGGCGCTCCCCCGCGATGATCTCGTAGCCGCCGTCCGCGGGGCGCACCAGGATGGGTTGGAGGACCCCGTTGGCCTTGATGGAACCGGCCAGCTCCGCCAGGGCCTCCTCCGCGAAGCGCTCGCGGGGCTGGCGCGGGTTGCGCTTGAGGCGGTGGAGGTCCACCTCCAGGACCCGGCGCCCCTCCGGCCCCGAGGGGGCGATGAGGGCGTCGAGGCCGCGTCCGAGGGCGTTTTTAGCGTTGCTCATGGGCCAGAAACTCCTGAGCCACCTGAAGATACGACTGCGCGCCCCGAGAGGCGATGTCGTAAAGCAGGATGGGCTTTCCGAAGGAGGGCGCCTCCGCCAGCCGCACGTTGCGGGGGATGACGCTCCGGTAGACCTTCCGGCCGAAGAACCGCTGGACCTCGGTGCTCACCTGGCGCCCGAGGTTGGTCCGCTCGTCCACCATGGTGAGCAGGACGCCGCGGACGGCCAGGTCGGGGTTGAGCCCCTCGCGGACGCGCTCGAGGGTCCTCAGGAGCTCCGAGACCCCCTCCATGGCGAAGTACTCGCCCTGGATGGGGATGAGCACCTCGTCGGCGGCCACCAGGGCGTTGAGGGTGAGCAGCCCGAGGGAGGGAGGGCAGTCCACGAGGATGTAGTCGTAGTCCGGACGGAGCGGCTCCAGCGCGGCCTTGAGGACGAACTCGCGGCGGTCGAGGGCCACCAGTTCGACCTCCGCGCCCGCCAGCGAGATGGAGCCGGGCAGGAGCTGGAGCAGGGCCAGCTCGGTTCCCACCACCGCCTCGGCCGCGCCCACCTTGCCCGTCACCACGTCGTAGGCGCTGGGCCGGCCGGGCTCCCCGCGGGCGCCCAGCCCCGAGGTGCAGTTGGTCTGCGGGTCGAAGTCCACGAGCAGGACCCGCTTCTCCGCCGCCGCCAGGGAGGCCCCGAGGTTGATGACGGTCGTGGTCTTCCCCACCCCGCCCTTCTGGTTGGCGACCGCGATGATTCGTGCCACGCCCGGCCTCCACAGGAACCGTCATTGTGCCACACCGCGGGCGCCGCGGGAAGGGGGGCAGTCCGCGGTGGGGCATGAAAGGCAGGCGGAACCCTTCGGAGGGCAAACGAGCCGTTACATACCTTTTCCTTAACTTTTCCGCGCGGATGAGGATGGAAACCGGACGCGGTTTTCACGCCCGCGCAGTCTGTTATCCTGGCGACCCTGAGAAAGTTGTTCCACGTGGAACAGCGCCGCTGAGCAGGGTGCTCCCCTCCGCGAGCGGGCGCTCTTCCAGCGCCTCGAACCCCGCGGCGGCCAGGAGGCCGCGGTACACCGGGAGGGTCTCTCCCCCGGTCCAGACCAGGAGCCTTCCGCCGGGGATTACTGCTCCGAGAATCTTCTTCACCAGCGGGCGGCGCAGCCGGACCCCGCGCGCCGTGGCCGCGGCGAAGGGGCCCGCGCCCTCCCCGAGCAGCTCCTGCGCGGAGCGCTCCTCCACCTCCAGCGGCAGCGACAGCGCCCGCGCCGCCTCGCGCAGGAAGGCGGCCTTCTTCGGCGCGGGCTCGCAGAGGGTGAAGCGGAGGTCCGGACGGGCCAGCGCGAGGGGGACGGCGGGGAAGCCGCCCCCGCTCCCGACGTCCAGGACCGCCCCCGCCTCGGGCAGGAGCGGAAGCGCGGCGAGGGAGGGCTCCACCCCGCGCGCCGCTGCCTCCTTCGGGTCGCGGAAGGCGGTGAGATGGGCGCCGGGGTTCCAGCGGAAGAGAAGGCCGAGGTAGGCCTGGAGCCGCGCGTCGGTCACGCCCGCCCCCTCCCGGCCGCCGCCACCCGAAGCAGGGTCAGCGCCGCCGGCGTCACCCCCGGAATCCGCGCCGCCTGGCCCAGCGTCTCGGGCCGTGCCGCCGTCAGACGCTCCACGACCTCCCGGGAGAGCCCCGGAATCGCTCCGTAGGCGAGGTCCGCGGGGAGCGCGGTGGCCCCCGCCCGGGCGATGCGCCGGGCCTCCTGCCGTTCGCGCTCCCGGTATCCCTCGCCCTTCACCTCCGAAGCCACGTACTCCCGAACCTCCCGCCGCTCGAAGGCGGGCTCGGAAAGGAGCGGGAGGAGCTCCGCGGGGTCCGCTCCGGGACGAGCGAGCCAGGCCGCCAGGGTGGGCCGCTCCCCCGTTCCCGGGAGCCTCTCGGCGCGCAGCCGGCGAAGGATCCGCTCTACCGCCGCCTCGCGGTCGCGCACTTCTGCCGCCTCGGCGGCGGGGACGACGCCGTCGGCTTCGCCGTAGGCCGAGAGGCGCCGGTAGGCCGAGTGGCGGTCGAGGAGAAGGCGGTGCTCGGCCCGGGAGGTGAACATCCGGTAGGGCTCCGTCACGCCGCGGGTCACCAGGTCGTCCACCAGGACCGCCAGGTAGGCCTCGTCGCGGCGCAGCCGGAAGGGCGGCTCGCCGCGCAGGGCCCGGGCCGCGTTGTACCCCGCCCAGAGGCCGAGGGCGGCGGCCTCCTCGTAGCCCGTGGTGCCCAGCACCTGCCCCGCCAGGTAGAACCCCGGGAAGGCCCGGCACTCGAGGGAGGCGGTCACCTGCCGGGGGTCCACGGCGTCGTACTCCACCGCGTAGCCGTGGCGCAGGAGCCGCGCCTCCTCCAACCCCGGCAGGGTCCGCACCAGGGCCTCCTGGACCTCCCGGGGCAGGGAGGTGGAGAGGCCGTTGGGGTAGACCTCCTCGGACTCCAGGCCGTCGGGTTCGAGGAAGACCTGGTGGGTTTCGTGGTGGGGGAACCGGACCACCTTGTCCTCGAGGGAGGGACAGTACCGCGGCCCCACTCCCCGGATGGCCCCGGCGTAGAGCGGGGAGCGGTGGAGGTTCGCCCGGACGAGGGCCGCGGTGGCGGCGGTGGTCCGCGTCAGGTGGCAGGCCATCTGGGGCAGGACCGGAAAGGGGGCGCTCTGGAGGGAGAAGGGCTCGGGGGAAGGGTCCCCCTCCTGGCGCTCGAGCGTCTCCCAGCGGATGGAGTCCCGGTGGAGCCGGCAGGGGGTGCCCGTCTTTAGCCGGAGCATGGCCACGCCCATGTTTTTCAGAAAGTTCGAGAGGGCGGCCGCGGCGAATTCCCCCGTTCGGCCGCCGGGGGTCCGCTCCTCCCCCACGTGCATCTCGGCCCCTAGAAAGGTCCCCGCGGTCAAGACCACGGCCCGGGCCTCGATCGTCCCGCCCCCCTCCAGGACCACCCCGGCGGCCCGCCCTCCCGCCAAAAGCAGGCCCGCCACGCGCCCTTCGAGAACCTCCAGCCCCGGCGTGGCCTCCACCAGCCCCCGGACGGTCCGGGAGTAGCAATCCCGGTCGCTCTGGCACCGCAGCCCCTGGACCGCGGGCCCCTTGCTGGCGTTCAACAGGCGGAAGTGGGTCCCCGTGCGGTCGGCGGCCTTCCCCATGAGGCCGCCCAGGGCGTCGAGCTCCCGGACGAGGTGGCCCTTTCCCACCCCGCCGACGCTGGGGTTGCAGGACATGCGGCCGATGGCCTCGCGGCGGTCCGTCACCAATGCCGTGCAGAGCCCACGGAGGGAGAGCAGCCTGGCCGCCTCGCAGCCCGCGTGCCCTCCGCCCACCACCACCGCGTCCCACCGCGCCACGACACCCTCCCAAAAGGCACACTTCTTACCACCAAGACCCCCGAGGCGCCAAAGGAGCGGGAGGAACGCTCCCGCGGAGGGTCTTTTCGAAGCCCCGGCGACGCGCCCTTTTTCTATTTTCCGATGCAGAAAGCGCGAAAAACCCGATCGTAGAGGGCCTCGGGATCGGAGCCGCCGAGCAGGTCGTCCAGGGCCCTCCGGGCGGCGCGGAGCTCCTGGAGCGCCACCTCCTCGGACTCCCCCGCCGCCAGGAGGGCCTCTGCCCCGTCGCAGGCCCGCCGGGCCTCCGCGAGGGCAGAGAGCTGGCGGTCGTTCAGGAGGAGGAGCCCGCCCGCGGGAAGGGTCCTTCGCGCCCAGGCCGCGAGGTGGGCCGCGAGGGCGGCGAGCCCCTCCCCCGTCGTGTTGCTCACCCGGAACCCCGGCACGCCCGCCGGCGCATCTCCAGCGGAGGGGCCCAAATCGGCCCGGGTCTCCACCGCGGCGACGAGCTTTTCCGAAAGGGTCTCCAGGAGCCGTTGCGTCTCCTCGTCCCATCCGCGACTGCCGTCCCAGAGGAGCAGGACGCCGTCGGCCTCCCGAGCGGCGGCCAGGCCCCGCTCGATGCCGAGGGCCTCCACCGGGTCCCCCGGCGCCCGGACGCCGGCCGTGTCCAACAGGACCACCGGGAGCCCCTCCAGGTCCACGGCCTCCTCGATCACGTCCCGGGTGGTGCCGGGGTGGGGGGTCACGAGGGCCCGCTCCCGCTGGAGCAGCGCGTTGAAGAGGGAGGATTTGCCCGAGTTGGGCGGCCCGCAGAGCGCCACGCGCCACCCCCGGCGCAGGGGGCGGGCCCGTCCGGCCGCCTCCAGGAGCTCCCCCAGCTCGGCGGAGAGCTCCGCCAGGGCGCCCGCCCGCTCCGCGCCGGCGAGGGCCGGGGCGTCCTCGGGAAAGTCCAGCCGCGCCTCCCAGGAGGCCATCACGTCGAGGAGCCGGTCCCGCCACCCGGCGGCCCGGCGGGAGAGCCCCCGCGCCGCCTCGGGCCCGCAGGCCCGCGCCTGGAGGGCGGTCTCGCAGGCGGTGAGCGCCTGGACCGCCTCCGCGTCGGGCAGGGAGAGCTTGCCGTTCAGGAAGGCCCGGAAGGAGAACTCCCCGGGGAGGGCGGGGCGAGCCCCCAGCGCCACGCAAGCCGCCTTCAGGGCCTCCACCACCCCCGGCGAGCCGTGGCACTGGAACTCCGCCATCTCCTCCCCCGTGAAGGAGGCGGGCGCCGCGAAGTAAACCGCCAGCCCCTCGTCCATGGCCGTCCCCGCCTGGTCCTGGATGGTCCCCAGGCAGAGCCTCCGGGGATGATCCCAGGGGGCGAACCCCTCCGGCTCGAAGAGGGCCCGCAGGAGGGCGAGGGCCCCTTCCCCCGAGAGGCGCACCACCCGCAGGGAGCCGCGCCCGGGGGGCGTGGCTTCGGCAACGAGGGTCCCTCGGGGGTCGGGCATGGCCGCCTTCTGCGCCGGCCCGTCGCGGGCGCGGCGGGGCTCCGTCAGTGCGAGGGTTTGGATGCGCCCTTGGGGGTGGACTTCCGCTCCCTCTGCGCCGCCTCCTGCCGGGCGGCCACCTGGCGGTTGATGAGGTACTGCTGGCCCATGGTGAGCAGGTTGTTCACGAGCCAGTAGACGGTCAGGCCGGCGGGAGCCCAGAGGCAGAACCAGGTGAACATCACCGGCATGAGCCAGAGCATCACCTTCTGAACCCCTTCCATGTCCGCCGTGGTGGTCATCTTGGTGGAGAGGATCATCGTCACGCCCATGACCATGGGGGTGATGTAGTAGGGGTCCGCCACCGAGAGGTCCTTGATCCACCCGAAGAAGTAGGCCCCCCGCAGCTCGATGGCCTTGGGGAGCAGGGTGAACAGGGCGAAGAAGATGGGCATCTGGAGCAGCATGGGGAGGCAGCCCGTCATCTGGGCCATGGGGTTGATCCCCTCCCGCTGGTAGAGCGCCATCATCTCCTCGTTCATCCTGGACCGCGTGGCCATGTCCTTGGGCATCTTCTTGTACTTGGACTTGATGCGGTCCACCTGGGGCTTGAGCTTCTTCATCGCCTCGCCCATCTCCTTCATCTTCACCATGGAGCGCTGGGTGAGCGGGTAGAAGAGGAGCTTGATGGCGAGGGTGAGCAGGGCGATGGAGACCCCGTAGTTGCGGGTGACGGCGTAGAGCCTGCGCAGCCCCCAGAGCAGGACGGTGCAGATGGGGCCCAGGATGGAGCCCCAGTCCAGGATCCGGTGGAACTCCCCGCCCATGGCCTTCAGGCGGTCGTGTTCCTTGGGGCCCAAGAAGAGCCTGCCGGAGCCGGGATAGGGCACGCGGAGGGTCAGGTCGCTGTCGGAGTTGTGCAGGGCCTTGAGCTCGGCCGAAAGCGCGGCGGTGGTCACTTTGGCCTCGGCCATGGGCTTGTCGGGGATGAAGAGGGCGGCGAAGTAGTTGGTGCAGATCCCCGCCCAGGCCACGTCGCCCGAGAGCCGGTTCACCGACTCGGGCTTCTCGGCTCCCACCTTTTCCCGGTCCACCTTCTTGTAGGCCCCCCCCCGGAAGACCGCAGCGTACTCCTGCTGGAAGTACCGGTTCTTGGCCTGCTCCCTGGTGAGGACCCCGAGGCTGGGGCCCCAGGCCACCGGTGCCTCGGGGAGCGCCTTGCCGCCCTCCACGAGGCTCGCGGCGAAGGAGACCTCGTAGCCCGCGGGGGGGAGGGTGAAGGTCTTGGAGGCCGCGCGCCCCGCCCCGTCGGACCACGTAAAGACCGCTTTCTGAAGGCCCTTTTCGCCCACGGACTGTTCCACGTGGAACAGGGCGCCGTTCACCGCGTCATCGAAGGCCGCCTCGCCCGTCTCCACCCGCAGGGGGAATCGCTGGAGGGCCGCCGCCAGGGGGGAGACGAGGTCGTCGGGCGCAGCCGCGCCGCGCTCGTGGTACTTCTTGAGGACCGCGGC
>JAKAIJ010000282.1 GCA_021814355.1 Acidobacteriota bacterium | reverse complement strand
CGAAGAGGGCCTCCTCCACCGCGGGAACGTCCCGCCGGGACTCCTCCTCGAACTCCAGGGCGGAGGCATGGGTTTGCAGGGACGGCTCCTCCCGTGGTATCACGGCCTCGACCGGCCGGATGGGAGCGACCCCCTTGGATCCCCTCGTCTTTTCCGCCCTCACGCGATTGACCGCCATCTCGACCTCCGATCGCGCCCGCCTCTTCCAGGACGACGCCTTCATGGCCGCCTTCGGTGCGGGAACGCCCCTGCCGGGGTCCACGCCCCTTTTAAGCAAGGCCCTTGCCAAGCTGGACGTGGCCCGCTGCCGCCGGGAGGACGAGGCCGCCGTGGCCGCCGGGGTGCGGATCCTGGCCTGGCCGGACCCCCACTACCCGGCGCCACTGCGGGAAATCCCGGACCCCCCGCCGGCCCTGTACCTGCGGGGTTCCGTGGAGGCGCTCGCCCTTCCCGCAGTGGCGGTGGTGGGAGCCCGGCTCTCGACGGTCTACGGCCAGAACGTGGCCCGGATGCTCGGGGAGGATCTGGCCCGGGCAGGTTGCACGGTGGTTTCAGGGCTTGCCCGGGGGATTGACGCGGCCGCGCACGCCGGGTCGCTAGCCGTGTCCGGCCGGGCGGCGGCCGTGCTGGGAACCGGGGTGGACGTTGTCTATCCACGTGAAAATGAGGGACTTTACCGCAGAATTCTGGAATCAGGCGGAGCCATCCTTTCCGAGAACCCCCCCGGCGCTCCACCCCTCCCGCGCCACTTCCCGGTGCGCAACCGGATCATCGCGGGACTCGCCTGGGGCACCATCGTCGTGGAGGCCGACGCCAAATCCGGTTCCCTTGTAACAGCGCGTTTCACGCTTGAAACGGGCCGGGAGGTCTTCGCCGTCCCGCACAACATCACCTCCCGGACCGGGACCGGCCCCAACCTGCTCATCCAGAAGGGGGCCAAGCTGGTTCAGCGGGCGGAGGACATCCTCGAGGAGATGCCCGCCGGACTGCGGAACCGGTTGGGCGCGGTGCTTCCCGCCGGGGTTGCCGGGGCGAAGGAGGGGCTGGACGGCGACGCGAGACGGCTCCTGGATCTCCTCTCGCCCGACGAGCCGCGGAGCGTGGACGCCCTCTGTGCCTCGACGGGACTCGCGGCGGCCCGGGTGCTCTCGCTTCTTCTCGAGTTGAAAATGGCGGGCGCCTGTGTAGAATTGCCCGGGATGCGCTACGCCCGCGCGGGCCGTTGACCCGCGGAGGCATTTTCCGCGCCCCGCCGAAGAGAGCCGGTGCGCCGCTTGACAGGGGGCCCGTGAGCAAAGATAAGGACCCGCGCAGGAACAGGTTAACGGAATTCGCGCCCAGATTTGTGTGAGATTGGCGCGATTGGAGGAAACAAAACCGCAGGCGTAGTTGAAGATTACGTTGAGGATTTTGCGATCGAGAATCGCGTCAAGATCGCGCGAAGATGGGATGCGAAAACGTTAAGTTGTTTCTGCGCGGGTCCTTAGGGGAGGTCGCGCGGGGACGCCGCGCGCGGCCGTGCCGTCCCGAAACCCGAGGAGAGGGAGAAGAGGAGTCCATGTCATCCACCCTGCTGATCGTCGAGTCCCCCGCCAAGGCCAAAACCATCGGGAAGTACCTGGGCAAGGAGTTCGTCGTGAAGGCCTGCATGGGCCACGTGCGCGACCTGCCCGAGAACAAGCTGGCGGTGGACGTGGAGAAGGACTTCACCCCCACCTTCGTCATCCTTCCCGGCAAGAAGGCCGTCGTCTCCGAGATCGTGGCCGCGGCGAAGAAGTCCGGGAGGATCCTCCTGGCCGCCGACCCCGACCGGGAGGGAGAGGCCATCTGCTACCACCTTCAGGAGATTCTCAAGGACCTCGGCAAACCCATCGGGCGCGTCCTCTTCCACGAGATCACCGCGGCCGCGATCCGCGAGGCGATCGAGCACCCCCACGAGATCAACCCCCACAAGGTCTCCGCCCAGATCGCCCGCCGCAACATTGACCGGCTGGTGGGCTACAAGGTGAGCCCGCTGCTCTGGGACAAGGTGAAGAAGGGGCTCTCCGCCGGGCGCGTCCAGACCCCCGCCCTGCGCATGGTCTGCGAGCGCGAGGCGGAGATCGCCGCCTTCCAGCCACGCGAGTACTGGGTCCTGACCGCCTCCCTCGAGGGGGCGGCCAAGCGCCCCTTCGAGGCCCGCCTCACCCACGTGGAGGGCAAGAAGGCCTCGGTGGAGAACGGGGAGCAGAACGCCGCGCTCCGCGCCTCCCTCGAGGGAAAGCCCTGGTCCGTGGCCTCCGTGGAGAAGAAGCAGCAGAGGCGCTCGCCCCTGCCGCCCTTCACCACCAGCAAGCTCCAGCAGGAGGCGGCGCGGATGCTGAAGTACCCCGTGAAGAAGACCATGTCGCTCGCCCAGCGGCTTTACGAAGGCGTGGACTTAGCCAAGGGGGAGACGGTGGGCCTCATTACCTACATGCGCACCGACTCGACGCGCCTCTCCCCCCAGGCGGTAGAGGCGGCGCGGGAGTACATTGGCAAGGTTTACGGCGCCGGCCACCTTCCCGCCAAGGCACGGCTGTACGCCCCCGCCAAGGCGGCCCAGGACGCCCACGAGGCCATCCGCCCCACGGACGTCCACCGCACCCCCGACTCGGTGAAGGAGTTCCTGGGGCGCGACGAGTTCGCCCTCTACAAGCTCATCTGGAAGCGGTTCGTGGCGAGCCAGATGGCGGACGCCCTCTTCGACAACACCCGGGCGCAGATCCGCTGCTGCGGCGCCGCCTTCCTCGCCACGGGGTCGGTGCTCACCTTCCCCGGCTTCAAGGCGGCCTACGAGGCCGAGGCCGAGGAGGAGGGCGAGGGCAAGGGCTCCCTGCCGCCCCTCGAGGAGGGCGAGGCGCTGAGCCTGCTCGATCTCCGCTCCGAGCAGAAGTTCACCGAGCCCCCGCCGCGCTACACCGAGGCCACCCTGGTAAAGGCGCTGGAGGAGAACGGCATCGGCCGGCCCTCCACCTACGCCGCCATCATCTCCAC
>JAKAIJ010000041.1 GCA_021814355.1 Acidobacteriota bacterium | reverse complement strand
CGGCGGCCAGCTGGAGGTTCAGCTCATGCATCCGGTCCAGGTACTGGGTGTACTGTTCGGTGATCCGGGCGATGGGGATGTCGTAGATGTCCACCTCGTTCTTGTGGATGAGGTAGAGCAGCAGCTCGAGGGGCCCCTCGAAGACGGGCAGGGAGTAGCGGGGCGCCGCCTCGGGCGGGACGGGTCCTTCGGTGACGGGCAGGACGGGCTCGGTCTCCACGGCGCCTCCGCTGGCCATTCTAGCCCAACGGCGCCGGGCCGTCCACGCGGAGGTGCTTCCTAAATTCCGTAATGGATAGAAGGGATTGTGGCTTCGAGCGGCCTGGCGGTTCTCCCCGGAAACGAAGCTTTCTCCTATCCAGAGCGCCGAACTTAAGGCGCTCTGGATGCGGGTGGGGGTCCAGGGGAGGCCAAACGCGGTGGCCTCCCCCGGCAGGAGCCGCGGGGAGGACCATTCCATTTCTCTCTCCGGACGGGCCAAGCCCGATCCGTCGAGTTCTGCCCTTCGGGGCCCGCTTCACCGGTGGAGCCGGATGGAGCCTCACTCCTCCCTTGGCGCCATCTCGCCGAAGGCTCGATGGCCCCCAATCCCTTGCCGGGTGAAGGGCCGGCTTTCCCATATCCTCGGCCCTTCCAGCATCCCATGGCGATTCCTCGTTCACCAACGCGGGATTGGGGCCCTCCCGTTGTAGAATTCGGGCGGGAGGCCGGCGATGACGAACAAGCGGGAGGCGCTTCAGGCCTGGATGAGGGAGTCGGTGATCGTGGCGGACGGGGCCATGGGGACCGTCCTGATGAGCCGGGGGGTCCACCCGGGCCATTGCCACGAGGAGCTGAACCTGAGCCAGGGCGACCTGATCTTCGCCGTCCACCGCGAGTACGTCCACGCGGGGGCCCAGATCCTCACCACCAACACCTTCAAGGGCAACCGCTACGCCCTGGCCAAGTACGAGCTGGAGGGGCGCCTCAAGGACATCAACGCCCGGGCGGTGGAGATCGCCCGCCGGGCCGCCCACGGCACGCCCGTCTGGGTGGGAGCCTCCCTCGGCCCCCTCAAGGTCATGCTCAAGCCCTACGGCGACGTGGGCGAGGAGGAGGCCCGGGAGGTCTGCCGGGAGCAGGTGGCGGCGCTGGCCGACGCGGGGCCGGACCTCTTCATCCTCGAAACCCAGCAGTCCGTGCTGGAGTGCCTCTTCTTCATCGCCGCCTGCCGCCAGGTCGCCCCGGAGGTCCCCGTCCTCGCCTCCCTCACCTTCAATCGGGATGGGCGCACCTTCTTCGGCGACGAGCCGGTGGAAGGGCTGCGGCGGCTGGCGAGGGGGGGCGCCGACGTGGTGGGGGTCAACTGTTCGGTGGGCCCCGCGGACACCCTCCCCTTCGTGGAGGACGTGGCGCGCCACGTGGACCACCCCCTTGCGGTCCAGCCCAACGGCGGCTACCCGACGGAGGTGGAGGGGCGGCTCACCTACCTTTCCAACCCCGAGTACGTGGCCAGCCACGTTCGCCGCTACGCGGACCTCGGCGTCAACATCGTGGGGGGGTGCTGCGGCACCACCCCCGACACCATCCGCGCCATCGCCGCCCAGCTCAAGGGCCGCCCCCCCGTGAAGCGCACGGTGGGCGAGGCGGGGACGATGGTCATCGAGGAGGCCCCCCCGGCGGCGGCGATCCCGGCGCCCCCTCCCGGAGGCTTCTTCGACAAACTCGGGAGCCGCTTCGCGGTCACCTGCGAGATTGACCCGCCCAAGGAACCCGACGCCCGCCGCGCGGTGGAGCTCGCCCGACTGCTCAAGCAGGCTGGGGCCGACGCCGTGGACATCGCCGACAACCCCATGGCGCGGGTCCGGGTCTCCTCCACGGCCCTCGCCCACTTCATCCAGCAGGAGACGGGGCTCACCACCCTGCTCCACATGACCTGCCGGGACCGGAACCTCCTGGCCCTGCAGTCCGAGCTCCTCGGCGCCTCGCTGCTCGGCGTGGAGGGGATCCTGGCCCTCGCGGGCGACCCCACCTCGCTGGGCGACATCCCCTCCGCCACCTCGGTCAACGACGTGAACGTCGTGGGGCTGGTGAAGGTCATCGCGTCGCTCAACCGGGGCCTTGACTTCTCGGACAACGCGCTGGGGGGCCGCACCGCGTTCCACGTCGGCGTGGGCCTCAACTTCGGCGCCCCCGACCTCCAGAAGGAGCTCGACAAGCTCAAGGAGCGGCTGGACGCGGGCGCAGACTTCGCCATGAGCCAGCCGGTCTTCTCCCTGGAACCGGTGGAGCGCTTTCTTGACGCGGCCGCGGGGCTGGAGGTGCGCGTCCTTCCGGGGCTGCTCCCCCTCTCGGGGCTCAAGCAGGCGCTCTACCTCCACAACGAAGTGCCCGGCATCACCCTTCCCGACGCGGTCCTCGCAAAGCTGGCCTCCCTGCCGGAAAGGCAGGACCAGGCGGCCTACGGGGTGGAGCTGGCCCGCGAGCTGCTCGCGGGCCTCAAGAGGATCGCCCCCGGCGCCTACCTCACGGCGGGGGGCATCAAGCGCCCCGTGCTGGCGGACGTCCTGCAGGGGGTGGTCTGACCGGAGCTCCCGGGACGACCCCGGAACCCGGAAAAGGCTTCCGTCCGCTACCGGAGCGCCGGGGCTTGCGCCGCCCGCGGAACCGCGTTATCTTTTGTCCTTCTAAAAGAAGGGGGAAAGTATGGCCCTGCCCAAGATGTCCCTGACGGCCCGCAAGCGCGCCAACAGCTTGTCGGAGGCGGAGCGCCTCGCGCTCGTGAGGCGCGTCTGGGGGAACGAAACGCCCTCCGACGTCGCGCGCTCCGCGGATCTCGACTTCCGCTCGATCCTCGCCTGGCGGAAGAACTTCGAAGCGGAGGCGCGCCATCTGCTGAAGAGCGGCCGGGACGCCCGCAGCATCGCCAAAGCCTACAAAGTGGAGCCGGCCAAGGTCGAGAGCTGGGCCCGCTTCCGGCGGAAGTCCCCGAAGTCCGCGCGGCCTGCTCCTCCCCGCGGCGTCGTGGTCGTCGTCCTGCCGGGCGGCCCCCTGACGGTGGCCGCCCTGACCCGGGCCGTGAAGAGGGCCCTCGCCCAGAGCGGCCGGCCGCTACGCAAGAAGAGCCGGAAGAAAACGTAGGCCCCTCGGAGATTTCATCCGGCTTCCGGCCAGTCCCGCCCTGGGCCGCGCCGGTATTTGGGCCACCGAAGGCGCGAGGACGCTTCGCACCGCAAGCTCCGCGGTGGTGTCACCGCGGAAGACGTGGTGTTCCGGTTCCCTGTCTCTTTCCGTTTCGCCCCTTCCGCCCGCCGATTGACCACCGCGTCCCTAGCTCCTAGAATCGTCGAGGAGGTAGGCATGGACGCACAGCTCCGGGAGATCCAGAAGCGGGTGGACTCGGAGTCCGCGCTTGTGGCGCGGCTCCTGGACGAGGTCCGGAAGGTCATCGTGGGCCAGGGGGCCCTTCTGGACCGACTGCTCATCGCCCTGTTGGCCCGGGGCCACGTCCTGGTGGAGGGCGTTCCGGGGCTGGCCAAGACCCTCGCGGTGAAGTCGCTCTCGGGCTGCATCGCCTCCCAGTTCCAGCGCATCCAGTTCACCCCCGATCTCCTTCCCGCGGACCTCGTGGGGACGCTCATCTACAACCCCAAGGAGGGGCTTTTCGCCCCCCGGAAGGGACCCATCTTCACCCAGGTGCTCCTCGCCGACGAGATCAACCGCGCCCCCGCCAAGGTGCAGTCCGCGCTGCTCGAGGCCATGCAGGAGCGGCAGGTCACCATCGGCGACACCACCTATCCTCTCCCCGAGCTCTTCTTCGTCATGGCCACCGAGAACCCCATCGAACAGGAGGGCACCTATCCGCTCCCCGAGGCCCAGGTGGACCGGTTCATCATGAAGGTGGTGATCGGCTACCCCTCGCCGGAGGAGGAGCGGCTCATCGTCGAGCGGATGGGGACCGGCCATGTCCCCGCGGTGAAGCCGGTGGTCTCCCCGGAGGAGATCCTCGAGGCGCGCCGGGTGGTGGATGCCGTCTACGTGGACAACCGCATCAAGGACTACGTGGTGAGGCTCGTCCACGCCACCCGCAACCCCGTCCGGTTCAAGATCTCGGCGGAGGGGTTCATCCGCTACGGCGCCTCGCCCCGCGCCTCGCTGTTTCTGGTGCTCGCCGCCAAGGCCCACGCCTTCATCAAGGGCCGCGCCTACGTGACCCCCGAGGACGTGAAGGCCGTGGGGCTCGACGTCCTGCGCCACCGCCTCCTGCTCACCTTCGAGGCGGAGGCCGAATCGGTCACCGCCGAGAGTCTGCTGGCCCGCATCTTCGAGTCGGTGGAGGTGCCATGATGCGGTTTGGGGTTGAGAGTCTAGAAGGTGAAAAGATCCCCGAGGTGCTTGCCCGGCCTTCTCTCCAAAGCCCTAAACTCTTAGTCCCGATGGGTCCGTTTTCTCTATACCCTGAACTTTTAACCCTCAACGGCCTTTTCCCATGCTAGACATCCAGGAGATCCTCAAGAAGGTCTCGCTCATCGAGATCAGGACCCGCAAGGTGGTCAACGAGCTGCTCGCGGGGGAGTACCACTCCACCTTCAAGGGCCAGGGGATGGAGTTCATGGACGTGCGGCCCTACCAGCCCGGGGACGACTTCCGCACCATAGACTGGAACGTGACGAGCCGCACGGGCGACCTCCACGTGAAGCAGTACCACGAGGAGCGCGAGCAGACGATCCTCTTCGCGGTGGACGTCTCGGGCTCGCTCCGCTTCGGCACCACGGGGCGCCTCAAGAGCGAGGTGCTGGCCGAGGTGGTGGCGCTGCTCGCCTTCTCGGCGGTCCGCAACCAGGACCGGGTGGGGCTCCTGCTCTTCTCCGACCGGGTCGAGCTCTTCATCCCGCCGCGCAAGGGGCGGGAGCACGTCCTGAGGCTGGTGCGCGAGATCATCTACTTCACGCCAGCCGGCCGCGGCACCGACTTCGACGGCGCCCTCGCCGCGCTCTCGCGGCTCTTCCCGCGGCGCGCGACGGTTTTCCTCTGCAGCGACTTCCTCGACCTGCCCGGCCGGGCCCTCGGCGTCTTGGCCCGCCGCCACGACGTGACCGCCGTGAGCGTGGAGGACCCGGCCGAGTTGGACCTCCCGCCCGCGGGCTGGATGGAGTGGATGGACCCCGAGACGGGACGCCACGGCTGGGCCGACACGAGTTCGGCCAGGCTTCGCCAGCGCTTCGCCGCCCTGCGGGCCCGCCAGCGCCAGCTCATGATCCAGCACCTACGCCGTGGAGGCCTCGACCACGTGGCTCTCTCCACCCGGGAGGACGTGGTCCGACCGCTCCTGGCCTTCTTCCGGCGGCGGGAGAAGAGGCGCGCGGCATGAACCCGGATTTTGCAGTTGATGGGAGCAGCCCACGCGAAATGCCCGCCACCTCTGAATCAGAACGAACCGTCCTCGGACTGGAGCAAAATCCGGGTTGCGCCCAAGCCGAAGGCGCAGGGAGCCCGAAGTGTGGGGTGAGGCTCCTGCGGGCTTCGCCCGCGGAGCGGGGAGGGAATGGCCCTCCCCGTCGGCTAGACGCTTCCTATCCGCCGAGAACCGTTCGCGGTAGCCAAGGCACCGAGGCTCCAAATCTACAATCCGGGATGAGGGGAACGCTGCGGGAGATTCTTGCCGCGCTCGCCTGGGCCGCCCTCGCGGGGGCGGCCCAGGCGCAGGCCGCCCCCGCCGCGTCTCCTCCCTCCGCCGCTCCGCCGCCCGCCGCCGAAGCGCGCTGGACGCCCGGCGTCTACACCCTCGGACAGGAGATCCCGCTGGAGGTGACCCTCCCCGTGGACTCGGCGGACTTCTTCCTCACGGGGCTGCCCCCGGACGGCGGCGATTGGGGCCCCGCCCGGCTGCGCGGCACGCGACAGGAGAAGCCCGCCTCCTTCCCGGGAACCCTGCGCCTCACGCTCACCGTCCAGCTCTTCGGCGTGGGCGAGGTGGGGCTTCCTCCGCTGCTGCTGTCGGTGAACACCGCCTCGGGGGCCCGCACCTTCGCCGTCGGCCCGCCGCCCGTGAAGATCCAGGGCTCTCTCCCCGAAGGCGCCGGCCCGCCGCCCCCCGCCCAGGCGCTCCCCTTCCCCGAGCCGGGCCCCTGGCGCTGGGCCATCCCGGCGCTCCTCGCGCTCGCCGCCGCCGGCGCGGGGCTCGCCTGGTACCTCCGCCGCCGAAGGCTCCGCGCCGCGACCCTGCCCCCCGCGCCCCAGGTGCTCGACCCCGACGCCTGGATCCGCGCCGAGGTGGCGCGGCTCCTGGCCTCGCCGGGAGACGCGGCCCCGCGCTACGCCGCCCTCTCCAAGTGCCTGCGGGACTATCTGCAGATCAAGACCGGAAAACCTTTCCCCGATTGGACCACCTCCGAGATCCGGCGGGCGCTTCGCGACCTGCCGCGGCTCTCGGGAGACGAGGGGCGCGAACTGGCCTGGGTGCTCGCGCTCTGCGATCAGGTGAAGTTCGCGAAGTACCGGCCCGCCCCCGAGGAGGAGGGCCAGATTGGCCCCCGGGTCCACGGTGCGCTGGAGGCCCTTCTGCGCCCCGTGCCCGAGACCCCCGAGGAGGCGGCCTGATGGCGGGTTTCTCCTTCTACCTGCCGCTCTGGCTCTGGGCCCTTCTGGCGCTGCCGCTCCTTGGCATCTGGCGAGCCCGGCTCCTGACCGCCCGCCGGCGCGCCCTGCGTTTTCCGCCGGCCCTCCAGCTCGAGGGGCTCGCCGGACGCAACGCCTGGTACCCCTGGGTCTCCCCCGCCCTCGCCCTGGCGGCGCTGGCGGCCCTCGTGCTGGCCCTCGCCCGCCCCGTCGTGGCCACGGCCAAGACCCGCGTGAGCTCCGAGGGGGTGGCCATCCTCCTGGTCCTCGACATCTCCGGGAGCATGCTGGCGGAGGATTTCCAACCCTCCAACCGCATGGACATCGCCCGCCGCGTGGTGGCGGACTTCATCAAGAGGCGGCCCGACGACCGGATGGGGCTCCTCACCTTCTCGGCGCTCCCCTTCCTGCGCTGCCCGCTCACCTCCGACCACAAGGTCCTGCTGGACATCGTCGGCGCTTTGAAGGCGGTGGGACGGCAGGAGATTGACGGGACGGCCATCGGCGACGCGCTCGTAACGGCGGGGAAGCGGCTCCTGAGCGCCCCCGAGAAGAGCCGCGTGATCGTCCTGCTCACCGACGGCGAGAACAACCGGGGCCAGTTCGACCCGGTGCAGGCGGCCGAGCTCCTCGCGAGCCACCAAGTGAAGGTCTACGCCGTGGGCATCGGGGGCAAGGGAGTCGTGCCCTATCCCGTCTATGGCGACAACGGCCGCAAGACCTACCAGTTCGTCCACATCGGCTACGGCGAGGAGACCCTGAAGGCCATCGCCGGCGCCACCGACGGCGTCTACTACAACGCCACCGACGCCCAGGGGCTCACGAAGGTCTTCGCCGACATTGACCGCCTGGAGCGCACCAAGATCACCGCCGCGGGCTACGTGCGCCACCGCGAGCTCTTCCTCTTCCCCCTGGGCGCCGGGCTCCTCTTGCTCTGCCTGGAGGCGGCCTGGCGCTCCGGGCCAGGGAGGTCCCTGCCGTGATCGAGTTCGCCAACGGCGGCGGGGTCTGGCTGCTGCTGCTCTTCCCGGCGCTCTTCGCCCTGGCCGTTCTCTCGCGGCTCTTCGCCCGCCGCCGCGCCGCGCGCTGGGGCGGCCCCGGCCTGCTGCCGGCCACGGCCCTCACCCCCTCCCTCGAGTGGGACATGGTGCGCTCCGCCTGCCTCTGGCTCGGCCTCGGCCTCACCTTCGCCGCCTTCGCCCGCCCCCAGTGGGGCGAGGTGGTCGAGAGCGTGAGCCGGTCGGGCCTCGACGTGGTGGTCCTTCTGGATACAAGCCGCTCCATGCGGGTCGCCGATGTGGCCCCCGATCGCCTCGAGCGCGCCAAGATGGAGATCCGGTCGTTCCTCTCCGGGGACTCGGGCGACCGGGTGGGGCTCGTGGCCGCGGCGGGGGTCCCCCTCATGCTCTCGCCCCTCACCGAGGACACGGGCGCCATCGCCATGCTCCTGGACATCTGCGACGAGTCCCTCGTGCCCGCCCAGGGGACCGACCTCGGCAAGGGGATCGCCGAGGCTCTCAAGCTCTTCCCGCCCGAGCGGGAGCGGGACCGGGTCCTCCTGGTGGTGTCGGACGGCGAGGACATGGGCGAGACAGCCTACGCTGCGGCGCGGACGGCGGCGACCCTCGAGGTGAAGATCTTCTGCCTCGGGGCGGGCACCGCCCGGGGCGGCCTGGTCGTGGGGCCGGACGGAAGACCCCTCGAGGACCCGGACACCCGTCAGCCCGCGGTCTCCCGGCTGGACGAGTCGCGGCTCCAGCAGGTGGCCCGGCTGGCCGACGGCCGCTACTGGAGCCTCGCCACCGGCGGGGACGCGGCGGCCAAGGTGCGCGAGGAGATGGGGCGCCTCAAGCGGATGGAGTACGCCGGCCGCTCCCGGACGCGGCGGCGGGACCACTACGCCCTCTTCCTGGGACCCGCGGTGGCCCTGCTCCTTCTGGGCTGGGCCGTGCCGGGGCGCCAGAGGAAGGAGACCCCCGGTGCGTGAGCGACATTCCACGGCCCTCTGGCCGGTCCTCGCGGCGCTCGCCGTGGCCCTCGGGGCCAACGTGGGGCTCCCCGCCCAGTCCCCGCGGTCGCTCGCGGCCCGGGCGCAGGGGGCCCTGCTGCGCGGCGAGGCGGAGCAGGCGGTGGCGCTCTACCGCTCCGCCCTGCAGGCCGAATCCGACCCGGAGCGGCGCGCCCTTCTCCAGTACGACCTCGGCACCGCCCAGCTCGCCGCCAAGCGCCCCGGAGACGCCCGCGAGGCGCTCCTTCTGGCCCTCGCCGCTTCCGACACGCCCCTGCGGGTGCGGGCCTACTACAACCTGGCCCACGCGCTGGCCGCCGGGGGCGACCGCGACAAGGCGATGGGCGCCCTGCGCGAGGCCCTGGGACTCGACCCGGCCTGCCGGGACGCGGCGCTCCTCTACGAGTGGCTCCTACGCCAGCAGCCCCCTCCGCCGGAACCCCCGCCCCCCGACCAGCAGCCGCCCCCTCCGGCACCCAAGCCGCCGGATCTCCTGGAGCAGATCCCCACCCCCCCGCCGAAGGAGCTGCAAGACCAGGTCCGCGAGGAGACCCAGACGCCCCCAGGGATGAAACCATGGTAGAAACGGCAGAGCGAGAAGACAGGCCGCGCAGAGACGCCGAGAACGCAAAAGAAAACACCCGTTTTTTCTCAAAAAGAGGGGCGTCTTTCTTGGCGCCCTCTGCGCCTAGGCGCGAGATTGCTTTGCTCTAGAAACGAAAGAGGAGAAAACGTGTCGCGCAAAGACGCAAAGAAGAGCATTTTTCTTCTCAAAGAACTGCCCTTCTTGGTGCCCTTGGCGTCTTGGCGTGAGACCGTTTCTTGATCCTCGTTCGTGTGGGAGGGAAAACCATGCCCCTGGACGACGCACAGTGGGCCGAGGCGCGGACGCTGGTGGCATCGCTCGCCCACGACGTCAACAACCTGCTCTCGCCCCTCCTGCTCCAGGCGGAGCTGCTTGAGAGCGCCCTGAACGACCCGGCCCAGCGCCAGCGCGCCGCGGCTATCGCCGAGCGCGCCTCGCGCCTCGCCTCCCTGCTGGAGTCGGCCCGCTGGATCTACCGGGAGGAGCCCTGGGAGGGGAACGCCACCGCCGAGGGTTTCTGGCGCCATCTCGTCGTCCTCGTCCGGCCCGCCTTCTCCCTCCGGGGCCACCGGGTCTGGTGGGCGGTGCGCGAGGGGCTCCCCGCCCCCGATGCCGCGAGGCTGGGCTCCCGGTTCGCGCTTACCGCCGCCCTGCGCGCCGCGAGCGAGCGGGCCGCGCCGGGCGAGTGCCTGCTGGCGCTGGCGGACGAGAAGGGCGCGCGGCTCTACCAGGGCCGCGGGGTGGCCGACGCCGCGCGGTGGCTCGGCCTGCAAGAGGGGGTTCTCGCCACCGTCGCCCCCGAGCACCTCGCCGCTTCCGCCCCATATCTCGCACAGACGGCGATCCACGATCTGCCCTAACCCGGATTTCTCACCGGCCACCGTAGTAGTCAAGCATGGATCGGACCGCGTGTAGTAGTTAAGCATGGATCGGACCACTGAAAATGAGGGGTGGCGAAGCTACGGCGGATTCGAGAGGAAACACACCGTGGGACCGCTGTTTGTTGTGCGGATTTTGCCCTTGCGCGCCTGCGTTCACGCAGGCGGGGGCTGCTTGAGCCTTCACCGGAAGCTCGTACGTGCGCCTCCTGGGCGGCGCGCCCGCGGGCTCTCTGGGGCCGCCGTCGTTCTTCTTCGAGGACCACGGCCGCGAGGCCAGAGCGGCCTTCACGGTCTCTACCCTCACGCCGGACGTGGCGGCCTTCACGTCGCGGTTGCCCCGAAAGCGCCCGTCGTCCTCCCGGTGAACGGCGGTTTCCGAGTTCAACAAAGGGGGGATGCGCCCGTTCTCCCCTGCCGTTGGCTCAGGTGATCGCCTTGACGGCGTCGGCGAGGACGGAGTACTGGACCTTCGTGTTGTAGACCTGCGCCGAGAGGCGCAGGAGCCGGTGGGGGTGGTGGGGCCAGGGGATGACGGGCACCTCGATCTTGAAGCGCCGCAGAAGCTCCTCCTGGATGGGGTCGCAGTAGAGCGGCGGGGCGGGCGGTTCGCTCCGGGAATCGGGGAGCGGCACGGCGGCCATGGAGCCCAGGAGCGCCTCCGGGCAGGGCGGCGCGACCCCCAGCGCGTCGCAGAGGGCTTTGCGCGCCTGCACGGCGAGCAGCCGGTTGGCCCTCATAAGCTCGGGCCATCCCCCCGGGAAGAGCCCGCCCAGAAACGCGATGGCGTCGGGGACGCAGAGGAAGGGCGTGGGGTCGAAGGTCCCCGTCCAGGCGAACTCCAGCTGGAAACGGGAGCGGTCGCTCCGCGTGGAGTTGGCGCCGTGGCTGATGGCCAGCGGGTGCACCTCCTCCTGCTGGTCGCGCCGTACGAAGAGGAAGCCCGCGCCCTTGGGCGCGCAGAGCCACTTGTGGCAGTTGCCCGCGTAGTAGGCGGCGCCGAGGGCCCGCAGGTCCACCGGGACCATGCCCGGGGCGTGGGCGCCGTCCACCAGGGTCTCGATGTGGTGCTTCTTCAGCTCCCAGATGAGCCGGGCCACGGGGAGCACCAGCGCGGTCTGACTGGTGACGTGGTCTACGAGCACGAGCCGGGTGCGGCTGGAGAGCCCCGCGAAGATCGCCTGGAGCGCCTCGTCCGCGGACTGGAGCGGAAAGGGAATGGGGGCGATGACCACTGTGGCGCCCGCCTGCGCCGCCACCGCGTCCACGGCGTTCCGACAGGCGTTGTACTCGTGGTTGGTGACGAGGATCTCGTCGTCCTTCCGGAGCTTCAGCGAGCGCAGGACGGTGTTCACCCCGACGGTGGCGTTGGGAACCGCCACGAGGTCGCTGGGGTCACAGTTCACGAAGGCGGCCAGCTCGCACCGGGCCTTGTCCCACCGTTCCTCGAACTCCCGGAAGAGGAAGCGCACGGGCTGGCTCTCCATCCGGTCGCGGAGCCTTTGCTGAGCCTGGAGAACGGGCCTTGGACAGGCGCCGAAGGAGCCGTGGTTGAGGTAGATGCAATCGGGATCGAGGTCCCAATGGGGCGCGAACGCCGAGGTCTCCGATGCCATGGGCTCTCCCACGAAGGTGCGCGGCTCGGACTGACTGTTGCGCAGTATAAGCCCGCCCGTCTGGGCGTTCAAGGGGAGGATCGCGCATGATTGGGGGTGCGGTCCTCTCATACCAATTGGATAGCCGTCCTGGGGGAATCGCCTTCGCGAGCGAAGCGAGAGAAGGCGGCGTCCCGCGCGGATCGGGTAGGGGCTCCGGCCCCCGGAGGATCTCTGGCGCGCCGCCCGCCCCCGGGGATGCACTGCAAGGCGCGGCGAGGAAGGCGATGCGTGCCGGACGGTGCATCGGCGACGAGCCGCAACGCCGCAGGGCGCCCCGCGGGCGGCGTCCCTCCGGGTTGGCGCGGGGCCGGGCGGCTTCTTTGTTGGCCCGGCTCTCCGTGTGTTTGGGTTCACACGCCTTCGCCGGGCCGTCGTGAATCCGCTCCGGCCGCGCAGCCAACGCGCAGAGAGCCCTCCGGGGGCCGGAACCCGCAATGCAAGGAACGCGAGCGGGCGAGGCCGAGTCGTACTGGGATGTACGTCGAGCGCCTCAGCCCGCGAAGCGTGACGCAGCAATAGGTCCGAGACTCGCGGCGCGAAAGATAAGGGTGGGGTGGAGCGTCTCCCCAGCATTCGGCTGGAGCGCCCAAAGGGCCGGGGCTCGCGGGGCCGGCGCGGAGAAGGATTCCACAGCGGCAAACTCGATCCCAAATCCTTCGACGAGACGGTCGCGAGTCCCGGAAGGTGCGAAGCACCCTCCAGCCGAATGCTCTACAAATGCCGGTAATTTGGTATCAGAATGAGTACCCGATGAAGAGGTAGAAGTAGTACGGGCTCCGGTCCAGCGGGTCCCTCTTCAGCTTGAACGCCAGGTCCACGCCCACGGGGCCCACGGGGGTCTTGAGCCGCGCCCCGAACCCGGTGCCCGAGTAGAGCGAGAGCCGGCGGAGGTCTACGGTGCTGGGAAAGGCGTTCCCGGCATCGAGGAAGACCACCCCCGACACGTCCTTCTTCACGGGGAAGCGGAACTCGGTGGAGGCCTCGAAAAGCGCGCTTCCGCCCAGGAGCGCGCCGTTGGCGGAGAGCGGACCCAGGCCGTTGTAGCGGTAGCCCCGGACGCTGTTTGCGCCCCCCGCGTAGAAACGGCGCGAGAGGGGGATCTCGGAGGGGTCCTTGCCCGAGAAGATCCGCCCCGTGCGGAGCTTGAGCGCCACCACCTTGTCCTCGCCAGCCGGGACGTACCACCGCCCGTCCAGGAGGGTCCGGGTGAAATTGACGCGGGCGTCCAGGGCGCGGGTGGGCTCCGCAGTGAGCGAGGCCATGAGCCCGCGGGAGGGGGCCACGGGGTTGTCGGTGCGCGTGTAGGTCACCCCCAGCAGCACCGAGGCGAGGGTGTCCACCTGGGAGTTGCCCGCCCGGAGCGCCGCGTCCAGCGCCTGGTCCTGGGAGACCTGCAGGACCCGCTCCGCGCGCCCGTAGAACCCCGCCCGGAAGCCCGCCCCGAAGCCCTTGTCGAGGCCCGCGCGGGCGTCGAGGTACTGGTAATCGAAGGCCCTCTCGCGGCGCTTGCCCACGCGCAGGTCCACGTTGAAGGCGCTCGACTCCCCCCAGAAGAAGGGCCGCTTCAGGTAGCCCCCCATCTCGTTCTCGAGGCCGCTGCCGTAGAGCCGCGCGCCGACGGTGAGGGTGCGGTCCCCGAGCTGGGCCGTCTCCCAGCCTACTTGGCCGCGGAGTTGCTCGTCGTTGCCGTAGCCAGCGCCCACCTTGAGCTTCCGGGCCTTGCCCTCCCTCAACCGGAAGACCACCCGGACGCTTTCGGCGGGGGCTTCCTCCACCGCCACCGCCACCTGGTCGAAGAGGCCGAGCCGGGTCAGGTTCTCCACGCTCCGGTCCACAAGCGACTGTTTGTAGATGTGGCCTTGCCGGAAGGCGAGTCCGCGGCGAAGGAGCGCCTCCTCCGCCCGGCCCCGCCCCTCGAAGGCGCCCTCGCCGAAGGAGAGCCGGTGGCCCGGGACTACGGCGAAGGTGGCGCGGACCTCGCGGGCGGCCAGGTCCACCTCCGCGTCCCCCGTGGCGTCCGCGAAGGGGAATCCCGCCTCCTTCCAGAGCCCCGTCAGCACGCGCTGGGACTCTTCGTAGGCGTCCACGTCGAAGCGGCGGCCCGGCTGGAGCGGAATGCGTCCGAGCTCCTCCGGCGGTTCGAGCCCCTCGGGCGTGGGCCGGCCCCACCCCGGGAAGACGAGCGACACCGAGGCGACGCGGGCGGGCTTGCCCTCCCGGATGCGCACCACGGCGG
>JAKAIJ010000040.1 GCA_021814355.1 Acidobacteriota bacterium | reverse complement strand
TGGGGGCTGAAGGGTCCCGACCCCAACATTGACCACCGCCGCGTGCCCAACCTCATGACCCTCTTCCGCAGAAAGGGCAAGGTCCTTCCAGTGACCGCGCGGGCCGAGGACTACCTCCCCGGCGACGTGGTGGCCTGGCGGCTTCCCTCGGGGGTTCCCCACGTGGGGCTCATCGCCGACCGGCCCTCCGGCGCGCCCGGACGGATGAAGGTCGTGCACAACATCGGCGCCGGCGCCCAACTCGAGGACGTCCTCTTCGCCTGGCCAATCACTGGCCACGCCCGCTGGTTCTGACGCCCACCGGCGTTCTTGCCGGGGATTCGCCGCTTCCATCGGCCCCGCCCACGCGGGGTCTTCGTGTATAATGTCCAAAGCGCTTCGAGGTGGCCCATGTCCGACGAGACCCCGAGACCGGAACCTGACCTGCATGCCCTGCTGGACCAGCTCGAGGGGACCCTCGAGGCCGCCTCCGGCCTCGACCCCGACGCCCACGCCCGGCTCAAGGAGCTGGTGGCCCAGGGCCGGGAGTCGCTGGAGCAGCAGGAGCTTCCGCCGGAGCGTTCCCGGCAGATCCTGCACAGGGGGCTCCTGGGGGTCCTCGAACGCTTCGAGGGAACCCACCCCGATCTGGCCTACGCCGTGGGCAGGGTTATGGACGCCCTTAGCGGGCTGGGGATCTGAGGGCGCGTGGAGGTCCCCGTTCTCGGACCCTCGGTTCCCCGTCGCGGCAACCGCATCACCGCCGCCGTGGGGCGGTTCGCCCTGGGAATCTTCGGCTGGCGGCTGGAAGGCGGCTTCCCCGACTTGCCCAAGTTCGTCGTCATCGGAGCCCCCCACACCTCCAACTGGGACTTCTACTTTGCCATGGCCGGGATGTTCGCCCTGGGGCTGCGGGCAAGCTGGCTCGGCAAGGCGAGCCTGTTCCGGGGACCCGCAGCCTGGTACATGCGCTGGCTGGGCGGCATCCCGGTGCGCCGCGACCGCCATGAGGGGGTCGTGGAGGACACGGTGGAGGCCTTCAGGGCCCGGGAGCAGCTTGTGGTGGGCCTCTCGCCGGAGGGGACCCGCAAAAAGGTCAAGCGGTGGAGGACGGGGTTCTACCACATCGCCGCGGGAGCCAAGGTCCCCGTCGTCCTCGTGGCGCTGGACTACGCGAACCGGGTGATCCGCCTCGGCCCGGCGGTCACGCCCACCGGGAACCTGCGGGCCGACATGGCCCTCATCCGGGGCCACTACGCCAAGGTGCAAGGGAAACACCCCGATCGGTTCTGACGACGCCCGACGCCGGCGGACGCGGGCGGGGCGGGCCCGTGGGCCCGCCCCGGGATTTCCGGTGTTCCAGAATTTCTTACGGGCAGGCACCCGAACTGTTCACCGTGCGGGGCCCCGCCGTGGCGTTCCCCGCCGTTCCCTCTCCCGCCGCGTTCACCCCGGTTACCAGATACCAGTAGAACCGTCCCGTCACCGCCGTCGGATCCTCGGCCACGGCGCAGTTGAGCGCGGCCCCCGAGTACTTCAGGCAGGAGTCCACCGACGCGTTGAGCAGCGCTGGGAGCTGGGCCTGGGTCCCTCGGTAGACGCGGTAGGAGGTGGCCGGGGCGTTCGCCACCCATGTGTGCGTCCCCGTCCCCGCCCATCCTTGGGCGGTGCCCGCCGTGCTCCCGGGGGCGGTCTCGCCGGGGACCGCGGGGGCGCTGGTGCACGACGCCGCCGTGGTGGTGTCGAGGGAGATGTCGTCCACGTGGAGGTCGTTTCCGTAGGCGCTGACGCCGTTCAGGCCAACCTGGATGCTCTGTCCGATGTAGGCGTTCAGGTTGACCGTGTGCTGGGCCCACCCCGTGGTGCCGTCGTAGCGGTTGATGGCCGCCCCCACCGCGGTCCAGGTGGTGCCGTTCGTGGAGACCTGCGGCTGGATGAGGTCGGCGCTCGTCGTGTAGCCCGTGTCGTGGTAAACCCAGAGGGTCAGCGTCGCCGAGGTGGTCGTCCCGGGGATGGCCGTCCCCGCCGTCCGGTAGAGGCGCGTGCTGTTGCCCGAGGTGGCGGTAAAGCTATTGAAATAGGCGAGCCCAGCGCCCGAGTGGGGGGCGACCCCGGCGGGATGGACGGTCGCCGTGGCTCGGGCCCAGGCGCCGGTGGTCCCGCTCGTCTGCGCCGTGGCCCAGCCCGTAGGCGGGAAGGTGGCCCCGTCGAAGCTTTCCGACCAGAGCGTCGCGGGGGTGATGGTTCCCGTGGGGAGGCGCGACCGCTCCACCGCGTTGGCGTCCTCCTGGGACGCCCCGTCCACGGCGTGGACCACGTAGTAGTAGGTGGTGCCGTTCGTAAGATTCGAGGAGTCCGCGTAGCTGGTGCCGGTGAGCCCCGACGCCACCACGTTGCCCGGAACCGTCGAGACAGGGGTCGTGGTGGAGCGGTAGACCTTGTAGGTCAGGGTCCCCGGGCAGACGCTCGAGCCGGCGCCCCACGAGAGGTTGAGGGTGCAGGTGGCGCTCTGGGGGTTGGTCACCGAAGAGAGCCCCGCGAAGACGGGGGCCGCCTGCCAGGTGATGGAGACCGGCGCGGCGTCGGAGAGCCCGCCCGTGCACCCGCTCCCCTTGACCTGGCAGTTGTAGCTGTGGGTCCCGCCCGCGTTGGCGGTGTAGGTGTTCGACGTGGCGCCGGGGATGGCGGTCGCGCCGTCGTACCACTGGTAGGTAAGGCCCGTTCCGCCCGTGACCCCGGCGGTCAGGAGCTGGCCCGTCCCCTGGCAGAGAGTGAGGGGCCCGTTGGGGGTCACGTCCACCACGGTGGGGTTGTTGGCGCAGGCGCTTCCCGTGGCGCAGGTCCCGGGGACCATCACGTTGGTGAGGGCGATGTCGTCCACGTACCAGCCGGGATTCGCGCCGGACCCGGCGACGCTGCCGTCGGACGTGAAGTTCCAGCGGATCAAGACGGTCTGGCCGTTGAAGGCGGAGAGGTCCACGGTGGCGAGCTGCCAGGTCGTCGGGTAGCCGGTGGAGGTGCCGATGTAGCAGGGCGTCGTGGTGGGCCAACCGCAGGCGTTCCCCGAGGTGGTGATGGTCCCCCCGTACGCGGGGCTCGGCGTGAGGACGGTCCAGGCTCCGCCGCCGTTGGTGGAGACCTCCACCCGCCCGCCGTCGTAGGCCGTCTCCGTGGAGTAGATGTGGTAGAAGGTCAGCGACGCGTTGGCCCCGAGGGTCAGAGAGGGCGTCACGAGGCTCGCGCAGGCGCTGTTCGGGTAGGTGGCGCCGGTGGAGTAGCTGTTGGCGCCCGTGCGCTTGTAGGTGGCGGAGAGCGCCCAGGGCGACGTGAGGGTCATGGCCGGGTCGCCCGTCTCGCCCCCCGCGGCGAAGGTGCCCAGGCTCAGGGGGCCCGTGGGCGCGCCGCTCTTCTCCACCACGTTGGCCTCCTCGGCCCCGTTGGAGGAGTCCACCGCTCTCACCACGTAGTAGTAGGTGGTCCCGCTCACGAGGTTGTCCAGGTCGCTGTAGGCCGTGGCGCTGAGGTTGGCCGCGATCCGGTTCGCGGGCGCGGGGGTGAAGCCCCCGGTCGTGGAGCGGTAGACGTTGTACCGGACCGGACCGGCGCAGGCGGCCGTGCCCGCCGACCAGGAGAGGTTGAGGGTGCAGGTGCTCCCGGCCGCGTTGGTGACGGAGGCGAGGCCGGCAAAGGCGGGGGCGAGGGTGCAGGCCCCCGTGGCCGTGGCGCTGGCCTCGTTCGAGGCGGGCGACGTGCACGCGGCGCCGTCGTTGGACTTGACCACATAGTAGTAGGTGGTCCCGCCGCTCACCGTCGTGTCCTGGTACGTGTAGGGAGCCCCGCCGCCGACGCCCGGGCTCGTGTCGGCCACCGTGGCGATCTGGGTGTAGGGGCCCCCCGCGACCGTGGCGCGGTAGACGTAGTAGCGGGTGATCGTCGCCGTGGCGGAGTCGTTCCAACCCACGTCAATGCGGTTCGGGGCCGCGGCCGTCGCCGTGGCGGCGGGAGCCGCGGGGACCGAGAGGCACCCGCAGGCGTCGAACTTGAACGCGGCGAGGCGGGTGTCCCCGGAGCCGCCGTACTCGGTGGTGAACCAGAAGGTGCAGTCGTCGGCGGGGTCCACGCCGATGCCCGCGTAGTCCCCCCACCGCTCGTTGCCCGTCTTGGAGGTGGTGGCGTCCTGGATGACGTACTCGCCCTGGGGCATGGTCCCCGCCGGGTCGGTGGAGAGCCGGCCCCGGTAGTAGATCGAGGGATAGTAGGGGGCGTTGGCGCCCGTGCGGGTGTAGCCGATGGCGATGTTCCCCGAGCTGTCCATGGCCGCCGAGCCCACGGAGCGGTGGACTCCCGCCTCGCCGCCGACCACCCCCTCCTGGAAGAGGCTCCAGACGCCGGCCGTCTTGCGGATCTCGAACCACCGCAGCGCGGCGTGGTCGGTGCCGTCCACGTCCTCCACGAAGCAGCCCACCAAGGACTCGTGGTCCCCGAAGTTGCGGTACTGGAGCGGAAAGTGGAGGGGCTCGCGGATGGGGTCTATCTTCTGGGCCGTGCCGGGCTGGGGCATGCAGTTCCAGTTCCCCGAGAGGGTGCACATGCTGGCGTCGTAGTCGGCGATGTGGATGCTGGGGAGCTGGGTGATGGTGGAGTTGGCGGGGGTGGTCCAGTCCACCGCGACGGCCCACATCTCCATGAGGTCGTAGGTCGGGGTGCTGGCTCCGTCCTGGGCCTCGTCGTCCCGGGGCCGCATGACGATGGCCGGGGAGCCGTTGGGCGGGGCGAGCTTGCCCTCCGCGGTTCCGGGGAGGACCAGCTGGAAGGTGAAGTTGGGCTCCGTGGGGACGGTGAACTTTTGGAAGGTGGCGGGCTGCCCCGCGAGCATCTTGGCGCGGTCCAGGACGATGATGTCGCGTCCCGAGGCGCCCGCGTTCACGCCGAGGATGTAGGAGCCTCCGTTCCCGTTCTGGGGCCAGACGCCGTACTTGGGGTAGTCCGGCGTGCTGGTCTCCACGTTCAGGAAGGCGTACGCGTACCAGGCTCCCGTGGGGTCGGCGGTCTGGGAGACGTAGACGCAGAGGTGGCCCCCGGCGCTGGGAAACTCGCTGATCATCCAGCGGTTGGCCTGCTCGTCGAAGAGGACGATGGGGTCGCAGTAGCCGGAGTTGCAGGGGGCGCCGGAGGCGAGCGAATCGAGCTGGAAGGTGCTCAGGGTGGCCCCCGCCTTGCTGTAGACCCTCACCGTGGAGTTGGTGAAGGCTCCGGAGCCGTTGATCCCCTGGAGGAAGTGGTTGAGCCCCACGTCGCCGGTGTCGTCCGGCGGCGACGAGGGGGAGGTCATCCCCGGGACGTTGAGAAGCGGCGTGGAGAAGGCGTCGGGCCGGGGGCCGGGGGCGCGGAGGTTCTGTTCGAGCAGGATCTCGCCGTGGGGCGGCGCGTCGTAGAGCGGAACGATAAGCCCATATTCCTCCCGGCGCTTCATTTCGAGCCCGTACAGGTAGGGGTTGGGAGGGGGCTCGGGAAGGTCCCGCACGGCGGGCGACACGGTGGGAACGACGGGCTCGCTCACGTAGGTGGGACCGAACGCCACCCCCTCCTGCGCCGACGCGACGACCGGCGCCACGAGGACAGACACCAACAGGAGCCACCGTACTCTCTTCATGGCCTACTCCCCTCTCCTGCGATCTCACCCGGCCCCCCGGGCTCGGGCATTTTCTCCATTTTCTCACAAGCGGCCGTCCGAACGTACTTGTTTCCGGAGCGCCCGGCGAGGCGCAGAAGCTCGCCGTCGAGGGGGGCGAGCAGCGCCGCGCAGACCTCGAGGTAGTCCACGTCGGCGGGGTGGAGCTTCACGCGGTAGCCCTCCACAACGGGCGCGCCCGGCAAGAAGGCCTCGCGCTTGTGGCCCTTGCTGCCCAGGTAGGTCTTCTGGAAGAGGACGCCGGAGGCGGCGCGGACCGTGACGGTGACGACCTCCGCCACCACCTTGCCCTTCTCGGGGGAGACGGTCCCCTCCGGAGCCTCCCGCACGTACCGCTTCTCTTCCGTTCCCACGCGGAAGTCGAGGTCCAGCTCTCCGTAGTGGCGCTGGAGCGCCAGGTCCTGAAGGATCATCCGCAGGGCCAGGTTGCGCGGGTCCCGCGGCTGCCCCTCCAGAGCCGCCAGGCGGCCCAGCGCGGCGTCGCGCAGCGCCCCGTCCCTCGCCGCGCGCGCCAGATCGCGCAGGATCGCTCGATCGCCGAGCCCATCCACCGCCTGAAGGCGGACCGACTCCTCGCCCGTCCCCCGGGCGATCTTCTCGAGCAACCCCTGGTCCATGACGTGGGCCACCGCCTGGCATCGCGCCGCGGAGGTGGCCGCGGTCCGCGCCAAGCGGGCGAGGAGGTCCGCGTCCTCGATGCGCCCGAGGGCCTCTTCTCTCACATCGGCGTCGGAATCGGAGGCGGCCACCTCGCCCAGAACCGCGGGGGAGGAGATCTTCGTGACCGCGCAGCGCCGCAGGACCCAGTCCGCGCTCCGGCGGACCACCCCCGCCAGCACGGCCGGGTCGGTGATCCGCTTGAGCGCGGTCATCCGCACCTCGGACGAGGCGTCCGAGAGCGCGATCCTGCCGAGGAGAGGCTGGTCCGCGAGCCGCGCCACCGCGCCGGCGCGCACGGCGGGGCTCCCGTCGGAGAGGGCGACGCGCCCAAAGAGCGCCTCGTCGCCCGAGAGTCCCACGAGCGCCGCGGCCCGCACGCCCTCGTCCGGGTCCCCGAGAAGAACGCGCCGACGGACGGGCCCGTCGGGGAGCCGGGCCGCGGCCTCTCTGCGGACGGCCGCCTCGGGATCGCCGGTCGCCAGTTTCGCGAGCGGGCCCGGGTCGGAAAGCTTTCCGGCGGCCCGGGCGCGCACCCTGGGGTCGCGCTCCGCCGCGACCACGCGCGCCGCGAGCGCCGGGTCCGTGGACGCGTTGACCGCGGCCAGCCGAACCTCGGGCGAAGGGTCCCCCTCGGCGAGGCGGGAGAGGAGCGAGGCGTCGGCGAGCCGGGCCGCGGCGGCGGCTCTCACCGCTCCGGCGCCGCTCCCCGAGGCCACCCCCCAGAGAAACGCCGGGTCCGCGACGCGCTGGACCGCCGCGGCGCGGACCAGCGGGGAAGGGTCCCCCAGGGCCAGGTTCTCGAGCAGGCGCTGGTCCGAGAGGCGCGCGGCGGCGAGGGCCCGCAGGGCCGTGTCCGGCTCCTCCAGGGCTACGCTCCTCAAGAGGTCCTGGTCGTTGAGGCGCTGAAACGCGGCCTGTCGGAGTTTGGGATCGCAGAGGGTCCGGGCGAGGAAAAGAAGCCGTTTGGAGTCGGTGACCAGCGACAGGGCCGCTTCCCGCGCGTCGCCGGCGTCGTCCCGAAGGACCAGCCCCTCCAGCAGGTCCTGGCGGGTGATCCGGCCCAGGGCCCGGAACCGGACCATCCGACCCGGGTCCTTCAGGACGATGCGCGCCAGCAGGTCCTGGTCCTCCAGACGGCCCGCGGCCTCCTCCCGGACGTAGGGGTCCGGGTCGTCGAGGGCGAGCTCCACCACCAGCGCCCGGTCGTGGGTCGCGGCGGCCGCCGCTTTCCGCAGGACCCAGTTGGGGTCCCGGGCGAACTCCGCGAGGCGCACGGGGTCCGCAAGGCGCAGCACCGCCGCGGCCCGGACGGCCTCCCGCGGAGCCCGGCGGGCCACCTCCAGGAGCGAGCGCTGATCGGCGAGGGCGTCCACCGCCTGGAGCTGGACTCGCTCGGGAGCGTCGCCCAGGGCGATGCGCTCCAGGAGCCGTCCGTCCCCGATTTTCGAGACCGCCCGGCACCGGACCTCCACGTCGGGGTCGCCCAGGGCGAAGCGCTCGAGGGTTCCTCCGTCCTGGACCTTGTCGAGGGCCGCCAGCCGCACCCGGGGATCCGGGTCGGCGAGGGCAGCTTCGAGGGAGGGCGCCGGAAGCACGGGCGGCAGGGTCTGCCCCGCGAGCGCCGCGGCGAGCAGCCCGAGCAGGGCGGCGAGCAACAGACGAGGCACGACGGCGGTCGCCGACGGGGGGCGCGCTCCGTCCCAGAGACCGCGGCTCGAGAACGGTTGTTCCCTAGGGAACCGGATGGGGAATCCTCCCGAAACCCCGCCGGGGAAGGCCACCCCCTCCCCGCATCTACCCGCATCCAGCGCGTCAGCTGAAGGCGCCCTGGATAGATTCTACGGCGGGAAGTCCCGCCGGACAAGAACGCGCATGGTTCACCCCGCGCTGACGCGGGCGAGTCAGTAGAGGCTCGTGATCCCCCGCTCCTCGGGTTCGTAGAGGATGCGGTAAAACTCGGCGGCGAACCGGTCCGTCATCCCCGCCATGAAGTCCACCACCGCCTGGAGCTTCGCCACGGGGTGGACCTGCTCCCGGACCCGCTCCTGGGTTCCATAGGGCAGGAGTCGGAACGAGCGCGAACCGGGCGCGGTGATGTCCTCCGTGAGGGTCTCGAAGAGCCGTTCCAGAATCAGCACCGCCTTGGCGGACATGCGCTCCGCAATGGGGTGGGTGTAGACGTGGTCGAAGAGGTACTGCCGCATCTTCTGAACCGCCGCGTCCATCTCGGGGGAGAACCCCACCAGAAGGCGGCCCGCGGAACGGACCTCGGCCGGGGAACGCACCGGCGCCAGCGCCGCGTCGGTGTGGGCCAGCAGGTCCGTGATGAGCACGTCAATCATGTTGCGCACCACCACCCGGCCCCAGAGGATCCGATCCTGCCGCCAAGCCTCCGAAAGAGAGCGTCCGCGGGCCTCCTCGAGGAGCGGGTTGGCCAGCTCGCGCAGGTCGTCCACCGTGAGAAAGCGTACGCGGAGGGCGTCCTCCATATCGTGTGTGACCCAGGCGATCTGGTCCGCGGCGATGACGATCTGAGCCTCGAGGGAGGGGCTGCCGCCGGTGAAGTAGGCCTCCCGGAGCCGCCGATCCTCCTCAGGGTCGAAAAGCTCCAGCGGATACGGGATGGCCGGGCGGTCGAAGGCGGTCTCGTGCCGGAGGATGGCGTCCAGGGCCGGGTGGGAGAGGTTCAACCCCGAAAAATCGGCGTAGCGCCGCTCCAGCCGGGAGACGATCCGGTAGCTCTGGAAGTTCTGCTCGAAGGCCCGCCCTCCGTCCGGCCGCCGATAGCCGTACCGCGACTCGAGGGCCGCCCCGAGAAGCCGGTCCAGCGCCGCCTCCCCCCGGTGGCCGAAGGGGGGGTGACCCAGGTCGTGGGCGTAGGCCACCGCCTCCACCAGGTCCTCGTCTGCGCCCAGGGCGCAGGCGATGCTGCGGGAGATTTGCGCGACCTCCAGGCTGTGGGTGAGGCGGGTTCGGTAGAAGTCCCCCTCGTGGACCACGAAGACCTGGGTCTTGTATCCCAGCCTCCGGAAGGCCTCGGAGTGGAGGATCCGGTCCCGGTCCTGCTGGAAAAAGGTCCGGTGGGAGGGGTGGGCCGCCGGATGCTCGTGGACCATCTCCCCGGAACACCGCACCGCCCAGGGGGCGAGGTTCATCTGCCGCCGCGCGCAGAGTCCGTGGTCCATGGCCGCCTCCGTTCCCATTCTACCCCCGCCCCACCCCGCGGCGAAGCGGGCGGCCGCCCCCTTGACGGCCCGTGGCAGCCCCGCTAGGATACTGCCCGAGCGGGCGTAGCTCAGTCGGTAGAGCGCGAGCTTCCCAAGCTTGAGGTCGCGGGTTCGAGACCCGTCGCCCGCTCCAAACTTCTTTTTCGAAGGCACCCCGCGCCGCGTGAGCGGCGTGCTTCTTTCGGGGGCTCGAAGCCGCGACCGAGGGGGTGAGCGGGGGAGAGGCTCCCCCGCGCCAGCGGAAGGCCCGCGAAAGAGCGGGGAAAGCAGCGAGGCCGCAGGCCGAGCGCTGAAGGGGGCGGGCGGACGCCCCCTCCAGGGAGCGGTCGCGACAGAGCGTGGTTCGAGACCCGTCGCCCGCTCCAAACTTCTTTTTCGAAGGCACCCCGCGCCGCGTGAGCGGCGTGCTTCTTTTGGGGGCTCGAAGCCCGGGAGACCCGATGGCGGCGGTTACGAGGGCGCGACCGAAGAGGGAACGCCCGCAGTTACGCCGCCGAGGGAGGGCCCCGGGCCGGGAAGGCCTGCGGGTGCCAGCAACATAGCGAGCGGACTCTGACGCGAGGGAGGCTGCGGCGCCCGCCGCCTTCGAGACCCGTCGCCCGCTCCAAGAGATCTTTTTGCGAAGGCACCCCGGCGCCGCGTGAGCGGCGCACTTCTTTTGGGGGCTCGAAGCCCGGGAGAGTCAGCGAGGGGAGGCCGTCCCTCTCCCCGCTTCCCCGTTTTCCCGCTTCCCCGCTACGCCCTCCGGCGGTAGAATGGTTTTGGAGGTCCCACGTGTCCTTCTTCAAGCCGAAACCCCCGCCGCCCCCGCCGCCCCGAACCATCCTGGGCCCCAGAACCCGCGTGGAGGGTGACCTCGTCTGCAAGAGGGACGTGGAGCTCTGGGGCCGGCACACGGGCAGGATTTCCACCGAGGGCACGTTCGCCGTGGCCCGCTCCGGAAAGCTGGAGGGGCCGGCCACCTGCGCCTGTCTCACCCTCGAGGGCGAGGTCCGCGGCGACCTGGCGGTCTCCGGCCGGGCGGCCTTCCTCGCCGGCTCGTCCTGGGCGGGGGTCCTCTCCTGCGGGCGCCTCGTCGTCCAGAGCGGCGCCCGGCTCGTGGGAACCTTCCGCAGCCGCACCCCGTGATCCTCTACGCCATCACCCAGCGGTCCCTGGAGCCGGACCACGACCTGCTGGCCCAGGCCTCCCGGCTCGTGCGCCTCGGCGTGGACTGGCTCCAGGTCCGCGAGAAGGACCTCTCCGACGCCCTGCTCGCCGACGCGCTGCGGGCTCTCGTGCCCGAGGCCCGCCGGTTCGGAGTACGGGTTCTGGTGAACGGCCGGCCGGACCTCGCGGTTCTGGCGGGGGCCGCTGGGGTACACCTGCCCTCCGACGGCCTTCCGACGGACCGCGTGCGCCGGGAGTTCCCTCCTCCCTTCCTCCTGGTCCGAAGCTGCCACTCGCGGGAGGAGGCGGTGGCCGCCGCCGACGCGGGCGCCGACGCGGTCACCCTCGGGCCGCTCTACGAGACCCCCTCCAAGGAGGGCTTCGGGCCGCCCCTGGGTCTCGAGCGGTTCGCCGACGCCTGCGCCGCGTGTCCCTGCCCCGTCCTGGGGCTGGGCGGGATCCGCCGGGAGCGGGTCCGTCAGGTGCTCCGGTGCGGAGCGGCCGGGGTCGCCGCTATCCGCCTGTTCGCGGGGTTCCGGGCTCCCCTTCCGGAGGGCGGAGACCTCCACCGGGACCTGCTCTCCTCGCTTTGACAGGGCGGTTCCCGGGACTTATACTAATAGACCCGGGGGCGGGCGGTTCGCCCCCTTTTTCTCCAAACGGGAGAACCGGGATGCGCGTCAAGCTGATGGTGGCCTTCATCATCGCCGCGGGAGCGGCGGCGATCTTTCTCCTCTCGGGGACGAGCAGCAACGGCAAGTCGGTCTACTACTACTCCCCCACCGAGTTCCTGGCCAAGCCTGAGATGATGCGGGAGCGGCTGCGGCTCAAGGGGAAGATCGAGTCCGGCAGCGTGGCGCTCTCGACCGACAAGCTGGACCTCGCCTTCCGGGTGACCGATGGGCAGAAGAGCCTGCCGGTCCACTACCACGGCCCCGTGCCCGAGTCCTTCCAGGAGGGGCTCGAGGTGGTGGTGGACGGCCGCATGGCCGGAGGCGGCGTCTTCGAGGGGCACGAGCTCATCGTGAAGTGCCCCTCGAAGTACGAATCGGGGACGGGGGGCGCGAAGCCGCCCGGCGCCGGCCCGCCGGCGCCCGCGCACCCGGAGGGAGTCCCGCTGAAATGAACCACCTGGGGAACGTCGCCCTCTTCGCCGCCCACGGGCTGGCCCTGTGGGGCATCGTCGTCTCGGTGCTCACCTACCGCAGCGGGGACCGCCGCTACCTGGACAGCGCCGCGCGCGCCCTCTACGCCATCGCGGGCCTGACCGTCCTCTCCGCCGTCGCGCTGGTGACGGCCATGGTGCGCAACGACTTCACCCTCAAGTACGTCTGGGAGTACTCGCGCACCACCCAGCCCTTCCTCTACAAGGTGACGGCCCTCTGGGGCGGCATGAGCGGGTCCCTCCTCTTCTGGTGCATGCTTCTGGCCCTCTTCTCCGCCGCCGCGGTGACCTTCAACCGTCGCAACAACGAGCGGCTCCTGCCGTTCACCGCGCTCCTGCTCTTCCTCACCCTCGGCTTTTTCCTCTTCCTGCTCAACTTCAAGGTGAACCCCTTCGAGCCGCTGCGGGACGAGGCGGGGGCATTGGTCTCCACCTACGCCCCGGAGGCCCTCCGGCAGGTGGAGGGCAACGGCCTCAACCCGCTCCTTCAGAACTTCTACATGGCCATCCACCCGCCGCTGCTCTACATCGGGTTCGTGGGCTGCGCCATCCCGTTCGCCTTCGTCCTGGGCGCCCTCGCCCACCGGGAGGGCAACGCCTTCTGGATGCGTTCGGCGCGCAACTGGGCGCTCTTCTCCTGGGTGACCCTGGGCGTGGGGATCATCCTGGGCGGCTATTGGGCCTACATCGAGCTGGGCTGGGGCGGGTACTGGGCGTGGGACCCGGTGGAGAACGCCTCGTTCATGCCCTGGCTCACCCTCACGGCCTTCCTCCACAGTTTCCTCATGCAGAGCAAGCGCGGCATCTACCGGCTCTGGAACGTGGGCTTCATCGTCGCCACCTTCCTGCTCTCCATCTACGGAACCTACCTGACCCGCTCGGGCATCCTCCAGTCGGTCCACGCCTTCTCCCAGGAGGACCCCTCGGTCCCCTGGTACTTCCGCATGGGCAACATCTTCCTCGCCTTCATGGGGATGATGCTGGCGGTGAGCGTCGCGCTAGTGGCGACGCGGAAAGCGCTCCTGCGCAACGACCAGGCGATCGAGTCCGCGGGCAGCCGCGAGAGCCTGATCCTCTACGCCAACCTGCTCTTCGCCCTCTTCACCTTCGTGGTGCTCTTCGGGGTGAGCAGCCCCATCTTCTACCGGATGGCCACGGGCAAGGAGCTTCACCACGGACCCGAATACTACAACCCCCGCACGACGCCCATCGCGCTGGTGCTCCTCCTGGCCATGGGCGTCGCCTCGGTGGCCCCCTGGCGCCGCGGGGGATGGAGCAGCTACCGGAGGCACCTCGTCCTGCCCGGGCTCGCGGGGCTCGCGTCGCTCGCCACCTCTCTGGGCCTCTTCTTCGCGAGCGGGCCCGCGGCCGCCGAGGATTTCGCCCGCCGGCCCAAGGACTACCTCTACCTCTTCCTCTGCGTCTCGCTCTGCTTCTTCGTGGCCACCGTCATCCTGGCGGAGTACCTCCACGCATTGCGCGGGGCGCTCACCCGCCAGGGGACGACCTGGGCGGGCGCCGCCCTGGCGCCCTTCCGGGAGAACCCCCGCCGCTACGGCGGCTACGTGGTCCACCTCGGAATGGTCCTCATCTTCCTCGGCGTCGCCTTCTCCTCGGTCTTCCAGACCCAGTACCAGGAGACGATGACCGCCGGAGACGCCGTCTCCTTCGGCCCCTACACCGTCCGCATGCGCTCCTTCGACAGCGAGAACATGCAGCGGGACCTCCAGACGGTCAACGAGCAGAAAGTATGGGTTAACCTCGAGGTCTTCGAGGGGGGGCGCTTCGTCTCGGTGCTCCGGCCCATGCGGGTCTTCTACGCGAGCAACCCCGAGCAGCCCAGCTACGAGGTGGCCGTCCACTCGACGCTCATGCGCGACTTCTACACCCTCCTGGCGGGCTACGACACGGCGGCGGGCACCGCCGTCATCGGGGCCTTCGTGAACCCCTGTGTGGCCTGGATCTGGGTGGGGACCGTGGTGCTCCTTCTGGGCGGGCTCATCGCCCTCGTGCCCATGAGGAGACTATGATGCTGTCCACCGCCGTCGCCCTCGCCCTCTGCGTCGCCGCCTTCCTCTGGGTGCTCCAGCCGCTCTTCGGCAAACCCGTCCCCCTCGAGACGCCCGACGCCCGGCGCGAGATCCGCG
>JAKAIJ010000039.1 GCA_021814355.1 Acidobacteriota bacterium | reverse complement strand
GCGGACACGCCCGGGCGCGCCGGGGCCAACGTCCGCGCCACGCCGGCGCAGGCCGGGGAGCGCCCCCTCGACTTCGTGAGCGAGGCCGACGTCCGCGAGGCGCTCCGGGCGGGTCGGAAGGTTCGCATCCACGCGAGGACCCTGCTGACGCCCAGCGCCCGCGAGCTGGGCGAGGAGCATCAGATTTTCGAACGGCATTGATCAACGAATCCGGGAGAGAAGGAAAAAGGCGCGGGCAACCGCGCCTTTTTCAGTCTCGATCAACGTAGAGCCGGGAGGACCTCTGCGGGGGCTTACCCCCCTTGGGGGACCGGTTTACCCGCCAGCAGGGCCGCCACCTGGCCCTTCACCCGCGTTTCCAGGTCCGCCAGCAGGCCGATGTCGGCGGCCTCCACCTTCCCGCTCCGGCCCAGGATCATCAGGGTGGGATAGCTGGAGACGTGGAACGAGCCGCCCGTGGCGTTGGTCATCTCCACCGCGAGCTCGGTCCCGCCGGGGTCGGCCCAGGCCTGGCGCAGGACCTCCCGGATCTGGTCCGCGCCGAACTCCTGCTGGCCCATCCTCTGCGCCACCAGGACCAGCCGGACCGGTTTGCCCTTGAACTCCGCGCGCAGAAGGGCCTGCAGACGGGGAATCTGCCTCTTGCAGTAGCCGCAGTTGGCGGCGAAGAAGTCCAGCAGCGTCACCCGGTTCCGCGCGGCGGAGTTGGAGACCTCCCGGCCCGCGGTGGTTTTGAGGGAGAAGGGGGGCGCCGCCTGGCCCACGAGACCCGAGGGAGACGGCGGCGGAGCGGCGGGGCGGGAGCGGATCACCGTGAAGCTCACCTCGGGCCTGTGGGGGTCGTCGGTCCGCAGCAGGACGCGCGCCCCCGCGGCAGGCAGGACGAGCTTGGGGGGAGCCTCCACCTTCACCCGGTAGGTCCGCCCGGGCTGCTCCGCAGAGAGCGCGACCGCGAGGCCCTTCACGTCCGAGGCGGCCGTCAGGACCTTCACGGGCTGCTCGCTCCGGTTGCGGATCCGCACCTCGGCCGAGAAGGGCTGGTCCGCCGGCGCGGAGGAGAGGTCGAGCGTCGAGGGCTCCACCTCCAGGCGGGTCGCCACCGTTCCGGACGAGCGGATCTCCAAGAGCGGCTGTTTCTCCACGCCGGTGGCGAGGCTCAGGAGCTCGTTGAGCGGGCCGGCGGGGGCCGACGGGTCCAGCCGCACGACGAGCTCCCACTCGCGGCCCGGCGTCACCGTGGAGAGGGTATAGACCACGGATTTCCGAGGCGGCTCCTCGGGGAGACGAAGGGAGAGGGGCTTCTCCCCGTGGCTGGTGATCCTCACCCGCTGTTCCGGGGCGGGTGCCCCCTCGAAGACCAGGCCGAAGTTGAGCGCGGGCGGGGCCGCCTCCACGTAAAATTTCTGCTGGCCGACGAGCTTGAGGATGACGTTCGGCGCGGCCGGGTCGTTGGAGGCCACGGTGATGGTCTTCTGGAACTGGCCGTGGACGGCGCCGGGGGCAATGGAGAAGGGGAACTCGCCGGACTGTCCAGGGGCGATCTTCTGCGGGTAACTACCCGCAAGGGTGCACCCTCAGCCGGGTTGGACGCGGAGAATCTGGAGCTCCGCGCCGCCGGCATTGCGGATCGTGAAGGTGTGCTGCAGCGGGTCGCCCGCCCAGACCGTCCCGAAGTCGAAGGTGTCTCCGCCCTCGACCTTCAGAACGGGGCGGGCGGGCGCGACCTGCGCGGCGGCGGGGGAGGAACCACCGGCCGTGCTTACGGCGGAGGGCGTGCCGGCGGGCCTGGCCGCGCCGGCGCACCCGGTGAGGGCGAGGACCGCGGCGGCCGTGCAGGCGGCTAGGGCGGGCGCCGCCCCGGGGCGGCGGGGATGGACGAAGCAAGTCATCGCGTTCCTCCACAAGCCGGCGCGCGCCGGCAGAGCAACCCTATACCGCGGGGCGGACCGCGACGCAAGGGGCGCCCGGAGGGCTTCCTAGAGGAAAAAGTCCGGCATGAGGTCCGCGCCGGGGTCCACCGCGTACGAAGAGAAGTCCGAGATCCCCTCCTCCCGGAGCACCTCCTCGTCCAGCAGGCACCGCCCCGTGCAGAGGCCGGCGGGGCGGGTGAGGACGGCGTGGGCGGCGTCGGCCACGATCTCGGGCCTGCGGCACCGCCGCACCGCCTCTTCGCCTCCGAGCAGGTTTCGCACCGCCGCCGTGGCGATCCCCGTCTTGGGCCAGAGGGCGTTGGCGGCGAGCCCGCGGTCTCGGAACTCCCCGGCCATGCCGAGGGCCAGCATGGTCATCCCGTACTTGGTGAGGGTGTAGGGGGCGATCCCCCGGAACCACTTGGGGTCCGTGTTGAGCGGCGGGGAGATGTTGAGGATGTGGGGGTTGTCGCTCTCCAGCAGGTGGGGCAGGCACGCCTTGGAGCAGACAAAGGCGGCGCGGGCGTTGACGGCGAAGAGGAGGTCGAACCGGGCCACGGGAAGCTCGAGGGTCCCGCGGAGGTTGATGGCGCTGGCGTTGTTCACCAGGATGTCGAGGCGGCCGAAGGTCTCCACGGCGGCCTTCACCGCGGCCTTCACCTGTGCCTCGTCCCGGACGTCGCAGGGAACCGGCAGGGCCCTGCCCCCCGCCGCTTCCACCTCCTCGGCCGCCGAGTGGATGGTGCCCGGGAGCTTGGGGTCCGGAGCCACGGTTTTGGCGGCGAGGACCACCGCGGCCCCGTCGCGGGCCGCCCTCAGGGCAATGGCCTTTCCGATGCCGCGGCTCGAGCCGGTGACGAAGAGGGTCTTGCCCGCGAGGCTGCGCATGGTCTTCTCCCGACGGCAAAGGAAGGCCCGTCCCGGGCAGTATACGCGGGGCGACGCCCCTCGCGTCTCCGCCGGGTTAAACTTCAAAGAATGGAACACGGTCTCATCCCTTATCGGGGAGGCCTCATGCGCGCGTCCGGAGTTCTCGCGTTGGCATTCTCACTCACCCTCGCGCCGTGCGCGTGGACCCAGGAGCCGGCGGGCGCGACTTCCTCCGCGCCGCTCGCGGCCAAGGTGACCCTCCTCGCGGCGGACGGAGGCCGGGTGGACTGGTCCCCGGACGGCAGCCGGATCGCCTTTGACCGCCTGGGGGCGGACGGTTTCTACGACGTCTGGGTGATGAACGCCGACGGCACGGGGGCCGTGAACCTCACGGACCGGAAATCCGGCCTCCCGTCCAAGCACTGCGGCAACCCCGCCTGGCACCCCTCCGGGAAGTACCTCGTCTTCCAGGCGGAGAAAGAGGAGGCGCCGAGGTTCCTCGACCGGCAGGCCGAGCCCGGCTCGGGCGTCCTCAACGACCTCTGGGTCATCGCCGCCGACGGCTCCGGGGCGCGGCGCGTCTGGCGGCTGGACGAGGCGCAGCTCCGGCGTCCGGACCGGGCCAAAGACGAGTTTCCCCGGCAGATGGAGCGGATGGCCCGGAGACGGCAGGAGCAGGCCGAACGGCGCGCGTGGCGGGACGATCCCTCCACGCCTCGGCCCGTGACCGAGCGTGACCTTCGCACCGCCGAGCCGCCGCCCGACCCCGAGATGCGCTCCTTTCGGAGAGAAAAGGGCCGCCGGGCCTGGAAGGAGGTCCCCGGCACCCTCCACCCCCACTTTTCCCCCGACGGCCGAAAACTCGTCTGGGCCGAGCGCACGGGCTCCGAGAACCGCCCCTTCGGTTCCTGGCTGCTCAGGGTGGGGACCTTCTCCATCGGTGCCGACGGCCCCGTCCTCTCCGACGTGAAGAGCTACGCCCCCTTCGGGGCCATCTTCTACGAGAGCCACTCCTTCTCGCCCGACGGTTCGAAGGTGCTCTTCACCGCCAACCCCGACCGGCGGCTCGATGTCTGCATTCTCGACCTGGCGACGGGGAGGGCCGAGGACCTCATGCGGGGGTTCGCCGACTGGAACGAGCACGCCCATTTTTCCCCCGACGGGCGCGCGATCCTCTTCATGTCCTCGAGGGGATACCCCTTTCGGGCACGGCCGCTCGAGCTGAAGACCGAGTTCTGGCTCATGGCCGCGGACGGCTCCGGCAAGCGGCGGCTCACGGGGTTCAACGACCCCGCCTCGCCCGACTACCGGGGCGGCGCAACCGCCGTGGCGGCGGATTCGAGCTGGGCCCCCGACGGGCGACGGTTCGCGGGACTGGTCATCACGGCCTCGCCGGAGGGACCCGAGCGGGGAAAGGGATTCATCGCCCTCGTGGAGCCCGCCCGCTCTCCCTGACGCGGCCGGGAAACGGCGGAAAAGCAAGCGGTTCGGGAAGCCCCTCGCGGGAAGGCGCGGCGACGTCTCCCCGCAGCCCCGTCCAACGTAGCGGGGGCTTTCCGGTACGAGCTTCACCCGTCGCGCTTGGGGGCCGCGGCGGCTACTAGGCCGGCCTTCTCGAGCTCCGGCAGGACGGCGCGGGCCACGGCGCGGGCGCGCTGGGCCGCCGAATCGTCCCCCAGGGTTCTCAGGGTTCCCGCCCAGACCACGCGCCCCTCGCCCTCGGTGCGCCAGAGGGTGGTCTCGAGGTCCACCACCTCGTACTCCCGCGCGTAGCCGGGCTGCCACGCCCAGTCGTACCAGACCGCGTAGGTCCCCCAGAAGGGTCCCGGGACCACGTAGGGCACGGCCACGCTGTAGCCCGGGCTGTAGGAGGTGCGGCGCTCGTGGCCCGCCGCCCGCGTCACCAGGGCGGCGTCGTAGCCCCCCTGGCGCACCTTCTCGCGGAGCGCCGTCTCGCCGGGCCGGTCGTCGGGAAGCACGTCGTAGGAGGGGGTGGCGGAGACCCCGCGCTTGCGAAGCTCCGCGGCCAGGAGGTCCTCGAAGACCCTGCGGGATGCGCCGTCCTTGTTGACGGCCAGCACGAGGGCCTTCCGGATGGGGGCGCGGGAGGTGGGATCAGACCAGAGGTTCACGAGCCGGGGGGTGGTGCACGCGGCCAGAAAGAGGGTGGAGAGGACGGCTGCCGCCGGGATTCTCGATCGCATCGTACGCCTCCGGAGGGGCCGCCGCCGGGTACGGGCCGAAGACCGCTCCGCCTCTAAAAATAGTGCTTCCGGGGGTCCGGGGCAAGCGCCCTTCAGAATCTTCAGCCTAGTCCACCGTGAGGGTTTTGCTCAGGTTGCGGGGGAAATCCGGGTCGAACCCCCGCGCCACGCTGAGGCGGTAGGCCAGGAGCTGGAGCGGGACGACCGCGAGGATGGCCGAGAGGAGCGGATCCGCCGGGGGCAGAACGACGAGGTCGCCGGCGTTGGCGCGCAGGCGCGGGTCGTCCTGGGAGACCACCACCGTGCGCGCGCCGCGGCAGGCACACTCGTTGATGCCGCTCACGAGCAGAGGGACGTCCTCGGACTGGCCCGCGAAGAGGACGGGGTAGCCCTGCCGCACGGCGCTCAGGGGGCCGTGCTTGAACTCGGTGGAGAGCATCCCCTCGCAGTGGGCGTAGGTGACCTCCTTGAGCTTCAGGGCCCCCTCCAGCGCGATGGGGTAGGTGAGGCCGTACCCCAGGCAGTAGAGGTCCTCCTTGTCCACGAGCTGGGGCGCCAGGGCCGCCACCTGGGGCTCCGCCGACTCGATGGTCTCCTGGAGGAGCGCCGGGAGGCCGTCGAGCGTGCGGACCGGGCGGCCGCCGAGGCGCAGGGCCAGGTGGAGAAAGGCGACGCACTGGTTCACGAAGGTCTTGGTGGCGGGCACGGAGATCTCGTAGCCGCAGGCCAGCGGGAGGTAGCGGTCGCTCGCGGTCATGAGGGTGGAGCCGAGCACGTTCACCAGCCCGAGCACGGCCGCCCCTTGGGCGCGCGCCGCCTCCAGCGCGTTGAGCACGTCCTTGGTCTCGCCGCTCTGGCTCACGAAGAGCCCCGCGTCCTCGGCGCCGAGGGCGGGCACGTACTGCGCCAGGAACTGGGGCGCGAGGACCGGCACCGCCGGCTTGCCCGCGAGCCGGGCGAAGTAGACCGCGCCCAAGAGTGCGGCGTGGTAAGAGGTGCCGCAGGCCACGAGGTAGAGGTGGCGCGCCCTTCTGAGCCGCTCCACGAAGGGAGCCACGTGCTTGCTGGCACCCAGCAGGTGGATGAGCTCCCGCGCCACCTGGGGCTGTTCGTGGATTTCCTTGAGCATGAAGTGGGGGTAGCCGCCCTTCTGGGCCGCCTCCATGGTCTCGGTGACCTCCTCGGGCTCCCGCTCCACCCGGGTTCCGGTGGCAGCGTCGAAGAGTTCGAGGCGGTCGGCGTGAAGGACCACCGCCTCGCCGTCGCGGATCCGCAGGACGCGCCGGGTGAGCGGCAGAAGGCAGGGCAGGTCGGAGGCCACGCAGGTGAACCCGTCGCCCACCCCCGCCACGAGCCCGGAGCCCTTCTTGAAGGCGTAGAGCACCTTCTCGTCGGCCCTCCCGAGGAGATAGGCGTAGTCCCCCTGGAGGTCCCGGGCGGCCCGCCCGATGGATTCGAGGACCGTGGCCCCCTGGCGGATGTGGCGCTCCACCGCGTGGACGCAGGACTCGCCGTCGTTGGTGGAGCGGACCGTCATCCCCTCGGCCAGAAACTGGGCCCGCAGCTCCACGTTGTTGACGACGTTCCCGTTGTGGGCGCCCACCATTTCTCCCGAGGAATCCAGGTGGGGCTGGGCGTTGGCCCGCGAGGGGGCCCCGAAGGTGGCCCACCGGAGCTGGGTCATGCCCCGCAGGCCCCGCATCTGCGCGAGGCGGTGGCGCGAGGCCACCTCCTCCACCTTGCCCACGTCCTTGCGGAGGTCAATGGCGCCGCCGGCCGAGAGCGTGGCGCATCCCACCGAGTCGTACCCCCGGTAGGAGAGGCGTTTTCCGGCCTCCACGAGGACCGGCCCCAGCTCCCGCTCCTTCGCCGCCACGATCCCGAAGATGCCGCACATGGTGGCTCTCCCGTGAAAAGGGCGCGGTGGGACCGCGCCGAAGCCATTTTACCAGAGGGAAAGCCCGCGGGGGCGGAGGCGCGCGGCTCCGGGGGGTCAGCGCCAGTCGCCGTTGAGGACGAACCCCGCCCAGCGGAAGGGGTGGGAGGGGGCTTCAGTCCCGTATCCGCGAGGGGCGCCGGCGCGGGGCCGGGACCGGAGGAGGGACACCTGCGCCTCCTGGAGCGCGCGGGCCTTCCCCGCGCCGCGCCGCAGGCCCTCGTAGAAGCGGGCCATGAGGTCGCAGGTGCTCTCGTCCGAGACGCTCCAGAGCGAAGAAAGAACGGCACGCGCCCCGGCGTACTCCCAGGCCCGGGTCAAGCCGATAAGGCCCTCGCCTCCGCGGGCCTCCCCCAGGGCCGTCTGGCAGCCGGAGAGGACCACCAGGTCGCTACGGACCCGGACCCCCTCGAGAATCTCCCAGGCGCGCAGGAATCCGTCTTCCTCCCCGCCTTGCCGCGGGGAGGTGAGGGCGAGGGCCGAGTCGAGGGGGGCGCTCTCGCTCAGGAGCCCGTGGCAGGCGAAGTGCACGTAGGTCACCGTGCCGCCCAGCCGCTTGGCCTGTTCCTCGGTGGCCGCCTCTCCCGTGAAGAGCCGGGCTCTGCCGGGGAACTCGCCTCCGGCGCGGGCCACCTCCCGGGCCGTGGCGGGGAGGCCGGAGAGCGCCGGGGCCCCGTCGGGCTGCGCCGCGTCGTAGACGCAACCTCCGAAGGCCCACAGAGAGGGGGCCTCTCGATCCTTTCCGCCGGGGGGGGCGAGCTCTCCGAGCACCGTCGCCGACAGGGCCATGGCGAGGGGCTTCTCCTCCACGAGGTAGTGGCCCCGCGGCGTCCGGAGCGCGGCGAAGGGCAGGTAGTGAAGGGGACCGTCGGCGCAGATGACGACGTCCCGCGCGCTCGCGAGTTCCCCCTCGGCCGGGCCCAGGAGCAGGTGGTAGAGGCCGGCCGCCCGCGCCTGGACCTGGGAAAGGGGCGCGCCCTGCGTGGAGAGCAGCCCGCGCAGGGCGCGGCAGGACCGCTCCAGGCGCGCGCGGTCCACGGGCAGGGCGTAATGGGCGAGGCGCCCGTCGAGGAGCGTCAGCAGAATGGTGCGCTTCTCCCCGGCACAGTAGGTGAGCAGGAGGGTTTTCGGCCCCAGCACACGGCGGGCCTCCCGCGCCGAGAGGGGATGGGGATACCGAAGGGAGGCGAGCACCGGGGAAACAGAGCGCAGCCGCGCCTCCAGCCCCTCCAGGGCTTCCTCGAGGCTCGCGATCTGGTCCCGGAGCGCTTCCAATGACGCAGGGTCGGCCTGGGGGCCGAGCCGGGCGCGTCGGCCGTAGAGGACCTCCAGGGCGCGCCTCGTCCGGCGCTCCTCCTGCAGAAGCTCCTCGGGGGCATCCTTCCGGAAGTCCAGGTCCCGCTCCGCCAGCATCTCGAGGAGGGAGCGGGCGCGAAACCGCTCCAGGAGGAGGAACGCCTCATCTCCCCGGCCGAGCCGGACGAGGAGGTCCACGGCCTCCCGATAGTAATCGGCGTACTGGGCCGAGAATCGCTCCCCTACCTCCCGGCTGCCGCCGAGCCGACGGGCCTGGGACTCGATCGCCTCCACCGCCTCCAGGTCGCTCCGGAGGGCCTCGGCCCGCCGCCCCTGTTGGAGCCGCAGCCCCGCCAAGGCGTGCGCAGCGCGCGCCTCCTCGTGGGAGCCCGGAGCCCACCGGCGGGCGAGGTCCAAAGCGCGCAGGAGCGGGGGCTCGGCGCGCGCGAGCCGGCCCCGCCGGGCGGCCAGCTCGCCCATCGCCCTCAACGTCGAGGCGAGGGTCAGGCTGTCGGGGGCCGTCGCCTGCTTCATCGCCAGGGCCTTCTCGAAGAGGACCTCCGCGGTCTCCAGCTCTCCCCCGGCCTCGGCGTTCATGGCACGGTTGTGGAGGACCGCGGCCTCGGAGATGCTCCGTGGCGCGAGGAAGGCGAAGATCGCCTGGGCCTGCGCGAAGAGGCGGTCCGCTTCTCCATAGTCCGCGCGCGCCTGCGCGAGCTCGCCGAGGTTGAGCAGGGTGCTGGCGACCTGGGCGCTGCCGGGGGCCAGGCGCTCCTTGATCTCGGCCGCGCGGGCGTAGAGGCGTGCCGCCCCCTCCAGGTCGTCCCGGGCGCGGCGCAGGGCGCCGAGGTTGTTCAGGATTCCCGCCAGATCGAGGCTTTCGGGGGCCTTCTCCTCGTAGATGCCGAGCGCTCGGCGGTAGAGGGGTTCCGCGGCGGCGAAGTCTCCCCGGTCGTAGTCCACGATGGCGAGGCTCTGGAGCGTGTCGGCCTCTCCAAGGCTCCCAGGCTCCAGCTCCTGCTCGATGGCCAGCGCCCGGAGGTGGTATTGGACGGCGAGCCCCAGATCACCGCGGTTTCTCGCCACCGTCCCCAGGTTGCCGAGGGCGTTCGCCGCCGCGAGGCTGCGGGGGGCGAGGCAGAGGGTGATGGCCAGGCTCTGGAGATAGCGTCGCTCGGCGCCGTCGAGATCCCCGCGTACCAGGGAGAAGCTCCCCAGCCGGTGGAGCGTGGCGGCCAGGGGCAGGCTCCCGGGAGCCTGCCGCTGCTGGGACTCCAGCGCCCTCTCCAGGTGGCGCTCGGCCTCCCGCGCCTCTCCCGCGCGCCTCTCGGCCCCCGCCAGGGCGAAAAGGGCGCCCGCTTCCTCCAGCGCGTGTTCCTCCCCGCCGTTCTCCAGCAGGACCAGGGCGGCCCGGAGGGCCGCTACGGCCCCGGCGTAGTCTTTCGACGCGGCCAGAGCCTCCCCCCCGGCCTTCAAGATCCAGGGCCGGACCCTCTCCTGGCCGCTCTCCCGGGCCGCCTCGAGGGCCTCTTCGAAGGCGCATCTAGCCTCCTCTGGCCTCCCCGCCTTGGCTGTCTCCTCGCCGACGCGGAGCAGGAGCCACGCCGCCGTCGGGGGGGCGCCGCAGCGCCTCTCTTTCTCGGCGAGCCGGCGCCAGCGCGAGAGCCCCGCATCAAGCTGTCCCGCCCCGAGTTCCTTTCCGCCGGCCCGGAAGGCGGCCAGCGCCTCCCCCTCCAGCCGCGGCGCGGCCGCCACTCCCCACGGCCCCGGCTCCGGACTGGTCACAAAGGGAGCCCCTTCGCGCTCGGCGAGGAGCCGGACCGGCCCTCTCGGGGACTGCTCGGTCTCGACTGCAAAAAGGTCGAAGGGGGTGCGAAACCGTCCCGAAACCGCTGGGAAATCCCCAGAGAAAAGTCCCTCGCGGGTCCAGGCCAAAAGGACGTCGCCCTCGCGGAGCCCCCCGCGCTCCCCGGCGGCCCCGGGTTGGAGGCCGACGACCACGATCCCCTCCTCTGGAGGGGCAGCACGGGGTTTCGGGCCCAGCCCCGCGAGAATTGCCAGAGTCAGGGCGGTGGCCGCCGCGGAGCCTGAGCGCATGGAAACCTCGCCTTTCCGGTGGCGCTTCCGGAGTCGTCTCTCCACGGCAATATGGCGCACGCGGGCCGGCTCTTCAACCCGGATTGTGCATTTGGAGTCTTGGTGCCTCGGTTACAGCGAACGGTTCTCGGCGGATAGGAAGCGCCTAGTTGACGAGGAGGGACCCCGCGGCTACATCGCCCAGCTGCCCCTGTAGCGGCAGTGGGAAGTCCCCTTCGTCCGGCAGGCGGTTTCCCGGATGGTGGCCGATTGGGTTCCGCAGAGCTTGAGAGCCTTCTTGCGCCAGCCGACGACCGTGGGGCAGTCCATCGCCGAGTAAGGGCCTATCCGGATCGGATCCTCCCTCTTCGCCGCGCCCGTGCCGCTCGGGCGTGCTCGTTGCGTCTGCGGGGGCGCCCGCCCTAGTCGTACTCGGGCCGGCTGGTCTTCTCCGTGGAGGGCGGGAGGAGCGGGAGGGTTCGGGCCTCCCTCGGGACCTCCCCCGTGAGGCTCCTGAGAAAGGAGAGGATGGACTTGATCTCCGCCTCGGTCAGCTTCTTGTCGAGCTGGAGCTCGCCCATGTCCTTGACCGCCTCCCCGAGCCCCCAGACGCTTCCGTCGTGAAAGTAGGGGTAGGTGTTGGCAACGTTCCGGAGGCCGGGCACCTTGAACAGGAAGCGGTCCGCCTCCGCCCGGGTCGCCTCGAACCGGCCGTTGTCCACCGTCTTGCTCCGGGTGAGGGTCTGAAAGGGCTTGTAGACGCCGAACTTCTGGTACATCCCGCCGCCCACCGCGGGGCCCATGTGACAGGCGACGCAACCGGTCTCGATGAAGAGGTCCAGTCCCGCCTTCTCCTCCGCCGTGAGCGCCCCGAGGTCCCCCCCCAGGAACTTGTCGAAGCGCCCCGGGGTGACCAGGGTGCGCTCGAAGGCGCCGATGGCCTTGGCGACGTTATCGTAGGTGAGCGGGTGGACTTCGCCGGCGAAGGCCTTCTGGAAAAGGTCCACGTACTCGGGGATGGAGGCGATGCGCTCCACCACGAACCTGCCGTGGGGGGAGGCCATCTCCTTGGGGTTGAGCACGGGCCCCTTGGCCTGCTCCTCCACGTCTTTGGCGCGGCCGTCCCAGAACTGGGATACGTGGGATGCGGCGTTCAAGGTGGTGGGGGCGTTGCGGGGCCCCAGCGTCCACTTGTGCCCCATCGAGGTGGCACCGTTGTCCACGCCGTAGGTGGCGAGGTTGTGGCAGCTGTTGCACGAGAAGACTCCGCTCTTGGAGAGCCGCGGCTCGTAGTAGAGCATCTTGCCCAGCTCCACCCGGACGGGGCGGAGGGGGTTGGCGGCGCTCTCCTGGGCCTTCGGCAGGGGCTGGAACAGCGCCTTGGCTCGGGTCAGAAGCGGGCCGTCCGCGGGCGCCGCCGCCCAAAGGACGAGACCTGCGAGCGACAGGCCCGCCGCGAGTAGCATCCCTCTCTTTGTCGTCATCGTCATCCTCCCCGGAGCCCCTGGGCTCCGCATACGGGCGGCCTATCGCCCGCCAGGCTCGTGGGGACGGCTCCTCTCGACGAAGGTCGCTCTGGCTGGGAAAGACGGAGCCCCCCGTTTCCAACGCCAGGTCGTCGCCTGGGCGAACCAAAAAAAGGGGCCCCTGGCGGGGCCCGAGGAGGGGAAATGGGATCCTTGGGCGCAACGGCCCGTGAAGACCTGTCCTCGCCGAGTATGGCCACGACGAAACCCCGAAACGCCCCCCCGGAGCGGCACAACCCGCCCCCCGCTACGGGGCACGGCGAAGCCTTGGAACTGGTCAAAATATAGGTCCCGGCCCCGGCGGCGTCAAGGGCGGACTCTTAGGGCGTGTTCACGCTTGCAACCTTGTCACAATGCCTCCTGGCAAGAGAAGAGCCATGCACGGGGCGGGGCAGGCCGGCGCCTTTGGTGCCCGGCTCCGGGCGGGAGGCGGCGGCCCGAAAGGCGTCCGGGCCACCGGGCCGTCCCAAACCCCTGGAAGATCAAGAAGCGGTCTCGCGCGCAAAGGGCGCCAAGAAGGGCAGTTCTTTGAGAAGAAAAATGCTCTTCTTTGCGTTCTTGGCGCCTTTGCGTGATCTGTTTTTCTTCTGTTTCTTTTGAACAGCAAAGAAGCGGTCTCGCGCCAAGACGCCAAGTACGCCAAGAAAAGCTCCCTCTTTCAGAAGGCAAGAGCTTGGTTCTCCCTTTGCGGCTTTGCGCGACACGTTTTTTCTCTTCGTTTCTCCTGCGCCTAGGGCCGTTCTTAGTACATCCCAGTACGAGTCAGTGCCCGCCGGCGCCGGGACGCCGCTTTCTCCGCTTCGCTCCGCAAGCGATTTCGGCTTCGGCTGCCCCAACGCTCGCGGGACGCTCATCCGCCGTTCGCCCGTTATGCGAACAGGCCCTTAGTTCCGCGATCGGGTCGTGGCTCGTCCTCAACCACGGGATTTGGCGGGATAATGGGCTCGGACGTAGTCCTCGACGAGCTTTTCGAAGGCCGCGGCGAGCTCCTCGTAGCTCCCCTCGAGGGTGGTGGATTTCACCCCGTCCACGAAGACCGGACACTTGGGGCTCTCGCCCGTCCCGGGCAGGGAGATGCCGATGTTGGCGGCCTTGGACTCGCCCGGGCCGTTCACGATGCAGCCCATCACGGCGACGGTCAGCCCCTCCACTCCTTCGTAGCGGTTCTTCCACTCGGGCAGCTTGGCCTTCAGGTAGCCGTCAATGTTCTCGGCGAGCCGCTGGAAGGTGCTCGAGGTGGTCCGGCCGCACCCCGGGCAGGAGGTGACGCTGGGGGCGAAGGCGCGCAGGCCGAGAGCCTGGAGGAGCTCCTGGCAGGCGTAGACCTCCTCGCGCCGGTCGCCGCCCGGGCGGGGTGTGAGGGAGATCCGGATGGTGTCGCCGATGCCCTCGCTCAAAAGGATTCCCATGGCGGAGGCGGACCAGACCAGTCCCTTCGTGCCCATGCCGGCCTCGGTAAGCCCCAGGTGAAGGGGCTGCCGGGTGCGCGCGGCCAGCTCGCGGTAGAGCGGCACCAGCTCGGCGGGACGCGAGGTCTTGCACGAGATGATGATCTGCTCCTCCTTTAGCCCGCACTGGAGGGCGAGGGCCGTGGACTCGAGGGCGGAGAGGACCATGCACTCCGAGAGGACCTGCTCCGAGCTCCTTCCGAGCCCCTTCTCGGTATTCTCCCGCATCTTGGCGAGCACCAGTTCCTGGTTGAGGGAGCCGGCGTTGACCCCGATGCGCACCGGTTTGCCGCGGTCCGCCGCCACCTTGCAGATGGTGGCGAACTGTTCGTCGCGCCGCTTGCCGTGGCCCACGTTGCCCGGGTTGATGCGGTACTTGTCGAGGGCCTCGGCGCAGGCGGGGTGCTCCGTGAGCAGAAGGTGGCCGTTGTAGTGAAAGTCTCCGATGAGGGGAACGTCCGCCCCCGCGTCCGCCATGCGCCTCTTCATCTCGGGGACTGCCTCGGCGGCGGCGGGGACGTTGACCGTCACGCGGACCATCTCGGAACCGGCGAGGGCGAGGGCGATGCACTGCTCGGCCGTGGACGCCGCGTCGGCGGTGTCCGTGTTGGCCATGGACTGGACGACGACGGGGGCGCCGCCGCCCACCTGGACCCTTCCGACCTTCACCCCCACGGTGTCGCGCGCCTTGATCCAGGACATGGATGCCTCCTGCTCCGGGAGGAGCATGGTATACAGAGCGCCATAAGTCTTCGCAACACCGACGAGGGAGCAAAGCACATGGCGCTCTGTATTCGCGGGGAAGGCGGCCTCGAATTCCCGCTTCGCTGGCAAAGCCAGTCGAAGCGGGATGCGGCCCTTCG
>JAKAIJ010000281.1 GCA_021814355.1 Acidobacteriota bacterium | reverse complement strand
GACTCTTCGAGGGTTTTGGGGAGGTCTTTATGGATCCGTTCCGGAATAGGGCGCGCGAAGGTCGCGGGGAGCGAGAATAGGGTGGCCTCCCGTCTTCTGCTGCTGTACAACCCCGCCGCCCGCCACGCTCCCGGCCCGCGGATGCTCGCGAGGCTCGAAGCACGGATCCGCTGGAGCGGGTTCGGCGTAGACGCGGTCCCCTCCCGGGCGAGGGGGGATCTGGCGCGCCTGGCGGCGGGGGCCGGGACGGCGGGCTACGCCCGCGTGGTGGTCTGCGGCGGGGACGGGAGCGTCCGGGAAGCGGCCGGGGGGCTCTGCGGGAGCGGGGTCCCCCTCGGCCTCGTCCCCCTTGGCACCGCCAACGTCCTCGCCCGGGAGATCGGCCTGCCCGTTTGCCGTCCCCTCGAGTGCGCCCGAATCGCGGCCACGGCGGCGCCCCGGCCCGTGACCCCGGGTGAAATCTCCGGGGCGCTCTTCACCTTCTGCGCCTCCGCGGGGCTGGACGCCCTCGCCGTGGATTCGGTAGATCTCCGTATGAAACATCAGACCGGCGGCTGGGCCTACCTCCACGCGGCCTTGAGGACCCTTCTGGAGCGGGCCGTGCCGGTGTTCCGCGTGGAACTACCGGGGGGAGAGCGGTTCGAGGCCTCCCAAGTCTTTGCGCTCAAGGCCCGCCGGTACGGCTTGGGCCGCCTCCGGTTGAGCCGGGGGGCGGACCTGGCCTCGCCGACCTTGCGCCTGCTGGCACTCGACCGGCCCCTCGCGCGCAGGCTGCCGGTGCTTCTCTTCGGGCTTCTCCGCGGAGGCGTCGAGGGGCTGCCCGGAGTCCGCGCCCTCGACGTGGAGGCCTTCCGGGTCGCGGCCGCGGACCCCATGCCCGTCCAGGCCGACGGCGACGTGGTTGCGGTCACCCCCTGCGAGTTCCGCGCCCGGCCGGGCGCCCTGCGCCTCGTGGCTCCGCCGTGAGCGCGCCGGGGAACAATGCGCGGCGCATGCCGCCGGGGGTCCTCGCCCTGCTCTGGGCCCAGATGGCGTCGCAAATGGGGGACGCGGCCTTCTCGGTGCTTCTTCTCTGGGCCGTGCTGGAGCTCTCGGGATCAAGGCTCGTCCTGGGCGCGGCGGCGACGCTCAACTACCTGCCCGTCCTGCTCTTCGGGATGGCGGGGGGACTGGCGGCGGACCGGCTGGCGCGCCGGGGGCTGATGATCGCCTCCGACGGGGCCCGAGCCGCCATCTGCTTCGCCTTGCCGCTTCTGGGGCTGGCGGGGTGGATCAACCCATGGATCCTCGCTTCGGCGGGGTTTCTGCTCTTCACCGCCTCGGCCTTCTTCAACCCCGCCCGGGACGCGTACATCCCGTGGCTGGCGGGAAAGGAGCGCTTGGTGGCGGCGAACTCGCTCATCCAGACCAGCGTTCCCGTCGGGTGGCTCTTCGGGCCCGCCCTCTGTTCCGCCCTGCTGAAATGGGTCCGCCCGGTGACGCTCTTTGCCGCGGTGGGGGCGCTCTTCGGGGTCTCGGTGCTCTTTCTGCTGCGTCTGGCGCCACAGCCGCCGCCCGAGAGGTCCTCCGGCGCGCCACCCCTTGCCGAGCTTTTCGCCGGGCTCCGGACGGCCTGGAGCGACGTCCGCCTGCGGTGGCTGGTTCTCATCACCGCGGTGGACAACCTCTTCATCATGGGCCCGGCGGTCGTGGGAACGCCGCTCCTGGTGCGGGACCGGCTGGGGGGATCGGGGGCCGACTACGCGCTGGTGGAGGCGCTGCTGGCCGCGGGGGTCTTCGCAGGCCTGCCCCTCACCCTCTGGCTCAACCGCCGAGCGGGGCAGGGGAAGCTCCTCATCGCGGGGATCTTCCTGGACGGAATCACCTACCTGCCGCTCCTCTGGACGACGCGCCTCTGGAGCGCGGGCCTTTGGGTGGCGCTCCACGGCCTCTCCATCCCGCTCATCACCGTGACCCGCACGAGCCTCGTCCAGCGGGTCGCCCCGCCGGAGCAGTTGGGCCGCCTGTTCGCCCTCCTCAACATCACCGTGCTCGGACTCACCGCCCTCTCCTCGGGCCTTACGGGCCTGATCGCGACGGTGCTTCCCGTGAACGTCCTTTTCGGGATCATCGCCGTGGGCGCGGCGCTCTGCGGCCCTCTGGCCTGGACGAGCCGGAGGTTCCGTGAGGCGTGAAAAAACGCAGGGCCAGCCTCTCCGCGAGGCCGGCCCAGCGGCAAGGCGCGGAATGGACTTTTTACTGTCCCAGCAGGCCCTTCTTGAGGTCGCCGTTCGGGGGCTCCGGGCCGAGCCAGACGGAGAAGAGGGCGTCGGCGAAGTCCTTCCCCTCGATCGTCCCCACCTCCTTGCCCAGGATCTCGACCTTTGTGCCGACGCCGGGAAAGTAGGTGAGCACCGCCCGGTCGCCGGATTTCATGTCGGGCCAGAGGGCGTTGAACTTTTCGAGGCGGGCCTGGACCGCGGCCAGCGAGGAGGGGGAGTTCTTCTTGAACCCCTCATTCCACGCCTCCACCAGCTTCTTCTTCTCCACCTCCTTGTACAGGAAGTGCATGACGAGCTGCCGGGGCCGGTCGGCGGCCAGGATCTTGGCGGGGTCGCTCTCCTTGGCGGGCAGGTAAAGCCCCGCCACGTAGATCTTGAAGAAGAGCTTGGTCCGAAGCCCCATCCCGTTGAGGACAAGCTCGGAGCCTCCGGCGGTGATCCGGTCGGGCAGGGACACTCCCTGGAGCTCGCCCGCCGAGACCGCGAGAGCCGCGAGCAGTCCAAGCGCAACCACCCATATCATCCGACGTCGCATGATCTCCTCCCCCAGCGGTCGCGGGACCCGGCCTGGCCTATTCCATTCAGAATAACGCGTCCCCGCGGCCGGTGCCAAGGGCGGGCCTGCTTGCGGAGGTCTCAAAACGGTCCGTCTCACTGGCCCGGCTCATCCACGGTGTAGAAATAGAGGACGTTGTCGTTCAGGACGTTCGGGTCGCTGAAGGCCAGGCTCGCCGTGGAACCGATCTGCTGCATGACCCGCGGGTCCGTGCCCCGAAAGACGTTGTAGTTGTTCATCGTGGCGTCGGTCCAACTG
>JAKAIJ010000280.1 GCA_021814355.1 Acidobacteriota bacterium | reverse complement strand
ACGCGCCCCAAGGCCTCCTCGAGAACGACGTGATGCTCTTCCGGAAGGACTTCGGGGCGCCGCTGAGCCCCAAGGCCGCATGGCCGCCGCTGGTCTACGGCCTGCCCACCCTCGCCCTCCGCACCCGCCGCCAACAGGAGACCGCCCTCAAGGTGGCGCGCTTCCTGGAGGGCCACCCCGGCGTGGCGCGGGTCTGCTACCCCGGGCTCCCCAGCCACCCCCAGCACCAGCTCGCGAGGGAGCAGATGCTCGACGCCGACGGGAACTTCGCCCCCGGCATCATGATCTACTTCGTGCTCAAGGGGGAGCCGGCGGCGGCCCGCGAGGCGGGCCGGAAGATGATGGACCACCTCGCCGACCACGCCCTCTCCGTGACCCTCGCGGTGTCGCTCGGCCAGATCCGCACGCTCATCGAACACCCCTCCTCCATGACCCACGCAGCGATCCCCGTGGAGGCCCAGCTCGAAGCGGGGCTCGACCCCGGCGGCATCCGCGTCAGCATCGGCCTCGAGGCCGCCGAGGACATCATGGGAGACCTGGGGGAGGCCCTGGCGGCGGTCGGATGACCCGGACGTGGGCGGGCGGATGGTGACGCGGTTCTGGCGCTGGAGCGAGGGGGGCTTCGTTCCTTTCGTGCCCCCGCCGCCGCTCCTGCGGACCGCGCGGGAGCACCCCGCCCTCGCCTCCTCGGACCGCCTGCTGCTCCTGCCGCCCCTCTGGGACCACCACGGCCACTGCCTCGCCCTGGGCGCCTCTTTGGAAGAGGCGGACCTGCGCGGCGTCCCCAGTCTCGAGGAGGCCTTGGGGCGCGTGCGCGCCGCCGCGGCGTCCATGCCGGAGGGGGCTTGGCTCACGGGGTTCGGGTGGGACCAGAACCTCTGGGGCGGAGCCTTCCCCCCGGCCGGCGTCCTGGACGAGGCCGCGGGGGAGCGGCCCGTCTACCTGCGCCGGATTGACGGCCACGCCGCCTGGGCGAGCCTGGAGGCGCTCTCGCGGGCCGGCCTGGACGAAAAGAGCGCCGACCCGCCCGGCGGAAGGCTCCTGCGCGAAGGGAGGCGCCTCACGGGCGTTCTGGTGGACGCGGCCATGGCCGCGGTGGAACGGGTCCTCCCCGCGCCGGACGATGCGGCCCGCCGGAGGCGGGCGGTGGCGGGGCTGTCGCTGCTGCGGGGGTACGGGCTCCAGGGGGCCACCGACATGGGGCTCACGGCGGCGGACCTCGGGGCGCTGCGCCCGCTCGACGCGGAGGGGGCGCTCCCGCGGCCCCTCGACGCCTTCCTCTGGGAGGACCCGCGGGGCTGGCGGGAGGAGTGGAGGGCGGCGGGACGGTCGCTGCGCGTCCTCGGCGCGAAGGTTTACGCCGACGGGGCGCTGGGGAGCCGGGGAGCGGCGCTGCGGGAGGACTACTCGGACGACCCCGGGAACCGCGGGCTCCTCCTCCACGCGGGCGGCGAGCTCGATGCGATCTTCGCCGCCGCCCGCCGCCAGGGGCTATCCTTGGCCGTCCATGCCATCGGGGACGCCGCCGTCGAGGCGGTGCTGGACGCGCTGGAGCGGCAGCCGGCGGGTCTCCCTCTGCGCGTCGAGCACGCCCAGGTCCTCCCGGAGGAGCTGGTGGCGCGCCTCGCCCGGTCGGGAGCCGCGGCCTCGGTCCAGCCCTGCCACTGGCTCTCGGACCGGGCCTGGGCCCCCGCGCGGCTCGGGCCGCGGGCGGCCTGGGGCTATCGCCTCGGGACGCTCGCCGCGGCGGGGGTGTCGCTGCTTCTGGGCAGCGACTTCCCCATCGAGAGCCCCGACCCGCGCCGCGGCCTCTGCGCGGGGCTTCTCCGCGAGCCCGCCGAGCGCCTCTCCTTCGGGGCGCTCCTGCGAGCCTTCGCCCCACCGCCGGGGCGGGTTCCGGAGGGGGCCGCCACGCTGGCAGGGGAGGCCCAGCCCTCCGACCTCGAGGAGCCCGAGCGCCTCCTGAACTGGCGCCTCGTCGCCGTGGACGCCGCCGGGGCGGTACCATGAGACGGCTCCAGCCCGAGGAGGTGGCGGCCCTGCGCGAGTGGCTCTCCCGGCAAGGCCTGCGGGGCGCCGACTACCGGGAAGAGTTCCTGGGGCGGCGCCTGCTGCCGCGGATGGAGGGGGCCGGGTTCGACTCGGTCCGGGACTACCTCGCCTCGCTCCGGGGCCGCCCGGCGGAGCAAGACGCCCTGCTCTCGCGGTTCCTCGTCCACACCACCGAGTTTTTCCGGAACCCGGAGGTGTGGGAGGCGCTGCGCGCAGTCCTTCCCCGGGCGGGCCCGGGCGGGCTGTCGGTGCTGAGCGCGCCGTGCTCCACGGGGGAGGAGGCCTTCAGCGCGTCGGTGCTTCTGGAGCGGGACCGGCTCCCGGGGCGGGTGGTGGCCGCCGACCTGTCGGGAACGGCCCTGAAGCGGCTCCGGGAAGGGCGCTACCCGGCCCGCGCCCTCGAAAAGGTGGACAGGGAGCTCGCGGCGCGGTACTTTAAGCTGGATGGCGGATGGGCCATGCCCGTGCCCCGGGTGCGGGCCCGGGTCCTGCCGGTGCGATGGGACCTGGGACGGGGCTTGCCGGGGAAGGGGTTCCACGTGGCGCTGCTGAGGAATCTCTTCATCTACCTCACGGCCGCGGCCCAGGCGCGCCTGGTGGCCCAGGCCGGAGAGGCGCTGGTCGCCGGCGGCCTACTGGTCCTGGGGCGGGTGGAGAGGCTGCCCCAGCGCGGGGAGGCGTGGGACGTGGTGGACGGAGACGCCCGCATCTACCGGTGGAAAGGGGGCGCGCGATGAAGTTGAAGCTGGGCCTGGCCTTCATCCTGGCGGTGTTCATTCCGCTCCTGGTGGGGTTCGTCGTCGAGCAGGTTTCGGTGAGCTCCTCCCAGGTGGTCTTCCTGAAGATCTTCGTGGGTCTGTTCGTGGCCGCCATCTTCGCCCTCGTGGTGGCGGCCTTCCTGACCCGCGAGCTCCGGTCCCTGGCGGAGGTGAGCGCCAAGGTGGCCGAGGGGGACCTCTCGCGGGAGGTCTCGGTCCGCTCCCGCGACGAGGTGGGCCAGCTCGCCGACGCCCTCAAGACCATGGTGG
>JAKAIJ010000279.1 GCA_021814355.1 Acidobacteriota bacterium | reverse complement strand
CCGGTGCTTCCCCTGCGGAACACGTTGCTCTACCCCGACATGATCATCCCCCTGGCGGTCGGGCGCGAGCGGTCCCTGAAGGCCGTCGAGCAGGCCACCCGCCAGGAGGGCTACCTTGTCATCGTGTCCCAGAGGGACGGCGACCAGGAGGACCCCTCGCCCCAGGACCTCTACCGGGTCGGGGTCCTGGCCAAGATCCTGCGGCTCATGCGGGTGGCCCAGAACAACCTCTCGGTCATCGTCCACGGGCAGGGGAAGGTGACCCTCGAGGCGTTCACCTCCACGGACCCCTACCTCGAGGCCCGCGTGGCCTTTCTCGCCAACGACGAGAACCGGGGCCTCGAGGTTCAGGCCCTGCACCGGAACATCACCGCCCAGTACGAGAAGCTGGCCCAGCTCGGCGCCCCGGTGCCCCAGGAGCTCGTGGCGGCGCTCCAGCGCTACGACGACCCGAACCGGGTGGTGGACACCATCGCCTTCAACCTCTCCATCCCCCTCGCCGAGAAGCAGGCCCTCCTGGAGGAGACGGAGACGCTCAAGCGCCTCAAGGTGCTCACCGGCATCCTCGCGCGCGAGCTCCAGGTGGTGGAACTGGGCACGAAGATCCAGTCGGAGGTGACCGACAAGGTCAACAAGGCCCAGAAGGACTACTTCCTCAAGGAGCAGATCAAGGCCATCCAGAAGGAGCTCGGCGAGGGCGACGAGCGGGCCCGCGCGCTGGAGGAGCTCAAGGCCAAGGTGGCCAAGGCCAAGATGCCCGCGGAGGTGGCGGCGGTGGCCCTCAAGGAGATTGACCGCCTGGCCATGATGCACCCGTCGGCCGCTGAGTACACGGTCTCCCGGACCTACATTGACTGGCTCGTGGAGCTCCCCTGGACCAAGAGCACCCGGGACCGCCTCGACGTGAAGCGGGCCCAGAAGATTCTCGACGAGGACCACTACGGCCTCGCCAAGGTGAAGGACCGCATCGTGGAGTACTTGGCGGTCCAGCAGCTCAAGAGGGACTTGAAGGGCCCCATCCTCTGCCTCGTGGGGCCGCCCGGCGTGGGGAAGACCAGCCTGGGGCGTTCCATCGCGCGCTCCCTCGGGCGCAAGTTCGTCCGCATGAGCCTGGGGGGTATCCGGGACGAGGCGGAGATCCGCGGCCACCGCCGCACCTACGTGGGCGCGCTCCCGGGCCGGATCATCCAGGGCATGCGCAAGGCCGGCACCCATAACCCCGTCTTCATGCTCGACGAGCTCGACAAGGTGGGGATGGACTTCCGGGGCGACCCCACCTCGGCGCTCCTCGAGGTGTTGGACCCGGAGCAGAACTTCAGCTTCTCGGACCACTACCTCGAGGTCTCCTTCGACCTCTCCAAAACGATGTTCATCGCCACCGCGAACATCCTGGAGACGATCCCGCAGCCCCTCCTCGACCGCATGGAGGTCCTCAGGCTCCCCGGCTACACCGAGGAGGAGAAGCTCCACATTGCGCGCCTCCACGTCCTGCCGCGCGTCCTGGACGCCCACGGCCTCAAGCCCACGCAGATCGAGTTCGCGGACTCGGCCCTCTCGACCCTCATCACCGACTACACCCGCGAGGCCGGCGTGCGCAACCTGGAGCGCCAGCTCGCAGCAGTCTGCCGCAAGGTAGCCAAGGCGCGGGTGGGCGGGGACCGGAAGAAGGCGGCGGTCACCGCGAAGAACCTCCACGACTACCTGGGGCCCCAGCAGGTTTTCCTCGAGAGCCGGGAGCGCATTGACCGTCCAGGCGTCGCCACGGGGCTCGCCTGGACCCCCGTGGGCGGCGACATCCTCTTCATCGAGGCCACGGCGATGGCGGGCAAGGGCGGGCTCCTGCTCACGGGCCAGCTCGGCGACGTCATGAAGGAATCGGCCTACGCGGCCCTCTCCTGGACGAGGACCCACGCGGGCGATCTGGGCGTTCCCGAGAAGGTCTTCTCCCGGAAGGACCTGCACGTCCACGTGCCGGCGGGCGCCACCCCCAAGGACGGCCCGTCGGCGGGCGTGGCCCTCACGGCGAGCATCGTCTCGTTGCTCACGGGGAAGCTCGTGCGCGACGACGTGGCGATGACGGGCGAGATCAGTCTCATGGGCAAAGTTCTGCCCGTGGGCGGCATCAAGGAGAAGGTCCTGGCGGCTAAGCGGGCCGGGATTTTCGAGGTGGTCCTCCCCGAGAAGAACCGGAACGACCTGGAGGACCTTACCGACGAAGCCAAGCGGGGAATGGACTTCGTGTTCGTGAAGGAGATCCCGGAGGTCCTCGGACGGGTGCTCCGGGCGGAGAGACGGCGCAAGGCGGGAGCCCGACCCCCGGAAGGGCATAAGCCGCGGGGCGCGGCGGAGCGGGTCCAGAGCCGGCGCTGAGGTTTTCCCGTCCCGGTTCAGGGGCCGAACGGGAGCGGAAGCAGGAGCACCGCCGCCGCGGCGGCCGAGAGCAGGACCATGAGGGTCCACCAGGCCGCGTTGCTGCCGTCTCGAATCCCGATCTCTCCCTTGTCCTGTGCGCGTTCACCACCGACATGATCGCCCCCGCCGCGAGCGCCCGGAGGGACGGGGCCATCCGCGCGCCTGGCCGCGTCAGCTCGCTCATCCGATGGTCTCCGACATCGCCCTTCGCTCGCTTCCTTGCCATCCATCGCGGCTGGCCTCCGTCGCGACCATGCCTTATTTTCCGGATAGGCCCTTAGAACGGGAAACCGCCCCGAAGGTTTATACGGAGCGCCCTAAATTGGCGCTCTGGATACGGGTGGGGTCCAGAGGAAGCCAAGCGCGGTGGCCTCCCCGGTAGTAGGCCTATCCGGAAATAGGGCGCGGACGCGCTTGGGGAGCGCCCCTCCTTCCGCTATAATCGGCCCTTCGCAGGAGGCCCCCCGCATGTCCGTCCGCGTCCGGTTCGCCCCTTCGCCCACCGGCTACCTCCACGTGGGCGGCGCCCGCACGGCGCTCATCAACTGGCTCTACGCGAAGAAGCACGGCGGGGTCTTCATCCTGCGGGTGGAGGACACGGACGAGGCGCGCTCCACCCCCGAGATGACGAGGGCCATTCTAGACGGGATGTCCTGGCTCGGCCTGAGCTGGGACGAGGGCCCCTACTTCCAGTCGGA
>JAKAIJ010000278.1 GCA_021814355.1 Acidobacteriota bacterium | reverse complement strand
CAGCTCTGGCGGCTCCTTCTAGAGCGGGGCAAGGCCCTCGGCCTCGCGCCCGTCGGGCTGGGCGCCCGCGACACGCTGCGCCTCGAGGCCTGCATGGCCCTTTACGGCAACGACATTGACGACACCACCACGGTGCTCGAGGCGGACCTCGGCTGGATCCTGAAGCTCGGCAAGGGGGGCGATTTCAACGGGCGGGGGCCCTTGGAGCGCCAGAAGGCGGCGGGGCCGTCGCGTCTGCTGGTGGCCTTCGAGCTGCTGGATCGCGGAGTCCCCCGCCACGGCATGGAATGCTGGGCGGGGGGCGAGAAGGCGGGCGTGGTCACGAGCGGCACGCAGGCGCCGTTCTTGAAGAAGCCGCTCGGGATGGCCTACCTCCCCGCCGCGCTGGCGAAGCCCGGCGCCCCCTTCGAAGTGGACATCCGGGGAAAGCGGGCGGCCGCCCGAGTCGTGCCCAAACCCCACTACAAGAGGGCACGGTGACTGGGCCGGCGCTCGCCGCCGCCCCCCGCGCCCGATCACGGAGGAGTGGATGAACATCCCGGCCGGACTGAGGTACACGAAGACGCACGAGTGGGTAAAGGTGGAGGGCGCCACGGGGACGGTCGGAATCACCGACTTCGCGCAGCACGAGCTGGGCGACATCGTCTTCGTGGAGGCGCCACGGCCCGGAGACGCGGTGACCGCGGGCGCCCAGATGGGAACCGTGGAGAGCGTCAAGGCGGTCTCCGAGCTCAATTCCCCCGTCACGGGCACCGTGGCCGAGACCAACGAGGCGCTCGCCGACCACCCCGAATACCTGAATCAGGACCCGTACGGCGGGGGGTGGATCGTGAAGGTCTCCCTCGCCGACCCGAGTCAGGCGGCGGGGCTGATGAACGCCGAGGCCTACGCGAAGTACGTGGCGGAATCCGTTCACTAGGCAACTTGTGGCGATAGGCTCTTGAGCGCGGCGGCCACGGGAACTGTCCCCCTCTCCCGTTCTGCGTTCCTTTGAGGAGACGCCATGCACTACCTCCCCGCGAGTGAGGACGACGTCAAGCGGATGCTCGCGGTGGTCGGGGTTCCCGATGTGGAGGCCCTGCTCGCCGCCGTTCCCCGGGAGGTGCAGCTGAAGGGTTCCCTACCGCTGCCGCCCGCCCTCTCTGAGAGCGAGGTGCGCGACCGCTTCGGCGCGCGCGCCACGAAGAACACCGTGGCCTCCTGCTATCCGTGCTTCCTGGGCGCCGGGGCTTACGACCACTACGGCCCCGCCGCCGTGGACGCCATCCTGTCGCGGTCCGAGTTCTACACCTCCTATACGCCCTACCAGCCCGAGCTGGCACAGGGGACGCTCCAGACCATCTTCGAGTTTCAGACCATGATGGCCGACCTGACCGGGATGGACGCGTCGAACGCCTCGCTCTACGACGGCGCGTCGGCCGCCGCCGAGGCGGCCCTCATGGCGAGCCGCCTCCACAAGGGCAGGAGGGTCCTGGTGGCCCGCTCCCTCCACCCCGCCTACCGGGCGGTCCTGCGGACCTACCTCCAGTACCTGGATCTCGCCGTGGAGGAGGTGGCCTTCGGAGCCGACGGCCGCGTGGACCTGGAGGCCTATGCGAAGGCCGCCGACGGGGCCTGCGTCTTCCTCGTGGGCCAGCCCAACTTCTTCGGCGTGGTAGAGGATCTGAAGGCCATCGCCGCGGCCCCCGCGGGCCACAAGCCCCTGCTCGCCGCGGTCGTGGCGGAGGCGCTCTCCCTGGCGGCGCTGGAGCCGCCGGGACGCTGCGGCGCCGACCTGTGCGCGGGCGAGGCCCGCTCTTTCGGCCTCCCGCTGGGGTTCGGCGGCCCCTACCTCGGATTCCTCACCGCCAAGAGGGAGTACATGCGCCAGCTGCCGGGGCGGATCTGCGGCCAGACCGTGGACGCCGACGGGCGGAGGGGCTTCGTCCTGACCCTCACCACCCGCGAGCAGCACATCCGCCGGGAGAAGGCCACCTCCAACATCTGCACCAACCAGGGGCTCTGCATGCTGGCCGCCACGGTCTACCTGGCCCTGTTGGGCCGGCGCGGGCTCTCGGAGCTGGCCGTCCACAACCTGAGCAAGGCCGAGTACCTCAAGAAAGCGCTCGCGGCGCGGGGGGTGGAGACGCTCTTTGGCGCCCCCACCTTCAACGAGTTCGCCGTGTGCGTGAAGGGCGCCGCCGGCGCCGGGGCGAGGCTCTTCCAGAAGCAGCTCCTGGGGGGCTACGCCCTCGGCAGGGACTACCCCGACCTGGCGGAGGGCTACCTGCTCTGCGCCACCGAGCGGGTCACGAAGTCCGCCTGCGACCGCCTCGCCGAGGCGCTGGGAGACCTGTCATGAGCCGGCCGATCGAGGAGAAGCTCCTCTTCGAGATGGACCACCCCGGCCGGAGGGGCGCCGCCCTCCCGGCCTGCGACGTCCCCGTCGCGGACCCCGGGCGGACCCTGGGCGCCCTCGCCCGGTCCGCTCCCCTCGCGGCCCTCCCCGAGATGAGCGAGGTGGACGTGGTCCGCCACTTCACCCGCCTCTCCACCTACAACTACTCGGTGGACCTTGGCCTCTACCCGCTCGGCTCGTGCACCATGAAGTACAACCCCAAGATCAACGAGGCCGCCTGCCGCTTCGAGGGGCTCGCCCACCTCCACCCTCTCCAGGACGAGGCCACGGTCCAGGTCGCCCTCGAAATCCTCCACGCCCTTCAGGAGGCGCTCTGCGCCGTCTCGGGGATGGACGCCTGCACCCTCCAGCCCGCCGCGGGGGCCCAGGGCGAGTTCACGGGCATGCAGCTCATCCGGGCTTACCACGACGGCCGCGGCGACGCGCGCAAGGTCGTGCTCATCCCCGATTCGGCCCACGGCACCAACCCGGCCTCGGCCCACTTCGCCGGCTTCTCGGTGGAGGAGATCAAGAGCGGCCCCGACGGCTGCGTGGACCTGGAGGCGCTGCGCTCCCGCGTCCGCGCCGACGTGGCGGCCATCATGCTCACCGTCCCCAACACGCTCGGCATCTTCGAGAAGAACATCGCGGCCGTCTGCGACCTCCTCCACGCGGCGGGCGGCCAGGTCTACATTGACGGCGCCAACCTCAACGCCCTCATGGGGGTCACCCGCCCAGGGGACTGGGGCGCCGACGTGATGCACATCAACCTGCACAAGAC
>JAKAIJ010000038.1 GCA_021814355.1 Acidobacteriota bacterium | reverse complement strand
TACAACGCGGGCCGCCTCAGCGAGGCCTGCCGACTCTTCACGAGGAAGATGCTGCAAAGAGACGTGACCGTGGGGATGAGCCTTACGGGGGCCCTCACGCCCGCGGGGCTGGGCAAGTCGGCCCTCGTGCCCCTGGTGCGTGCCGGCTTCGTGGACTGGATCATCTCCACGGGTGCGAACCTCTACCACGATGCCCACTTCGCCCTGGACCTTGGGCTCCACCGCGGCTCGCCGTTCCTCGACGACGCGGTCTTGCGGGCCGAGGGGGTGGTCCGCATCTACGACGTTCTCTTCGACTACAAGGTCCTCCTGAAGACCGACGCCTTCTTCCGGAAGGTGCTCGGCCTGCCCGAATTCCAACGGGAGATGTCCACGGCCGAGTTCCACCACCGCGTGGGAGGCTACCTCCTGGCCCGGGAGCAGGCCCTCGGGGTGAAGCACCCCTGCCTGCTCTCCGCGGCCCGCGAGGCGGGCGTGCCCATCTTCACCTCCTCGCCGGGCGACTCCTCCATCGGGATGAACGTGGCGGCCATGGCCCTGCGCGGCGGCAGGTTCAAGTTCGACGTGAACGCCGACGTGAATCTCACCGCGGCCATCGTCTGGGACGCCAAGCGCCGGGGGGGCAGGAGCGCCGTCTTCATCGTGGGCGGCGGGTCGCCCAAGAACTTCTTGCTCCAAACCGAACCCCAGATTCAGGAGGTGCTCGGGCTCCCCGAGAAGGGTCACGACTACTTCCTCCAGATCACCGACGCGAGGCCCGACACGGGCGGCCTCTCGGGGGCCACGCCCTCCGAGGCCGTCTCCTGGGGGAAGGTGGACCCGGACCAACTCCCCGACACCGTGGTGGTCTACTCGGACAGCACCATCGCCCTGCCCCTGGTGACGGCCTACGCGCTCTCCACGGTGCGGCCCCGCCGGCTCAAGCGGCTCATGGACAAGCTCCCCCGGCTCCACGCGGCCCTGCGCAAGGAGTACCTGGCCGGCCGCTTCGCCGCGAAGTGACGTCCGCCGCGCGGGCCGCGTGAGGCGTCCGCGCCGCCCCGGAGGGCGGTTCCCATGATCCTGGGGCTGCTGGCCATCTTCGTGCTGGTCCTCGTGCTGCCCTTCGCCAGCCGCCGGGTGGAGGAGAACCTCGAGGCCTTCCTCTTCGTGATGGGGCTGGCGGCGGCCTTCGCGGGCGGCGCCCTCTCCCGCCGGCTGGTCCTCCACGCCGTGCGGGACCCGCTGGCCATCACCGCCGCGGTCCTGGTCATGGGCCTGCTCTTCCGCCTCGCGCGGGGGCCCGTCGAATCCGGCGTGCGGGCCCTCCAGCGCCGCGTGCCGGCCCGGCTGCTGGTCTTCGGCGTCATCCTCCTGCTGGGCGTCCTCTCCTCGGTGATCACCGCCATCATCGCCAGCCTGGTGCTGGCGGAGATCATCCACGTCCTCTCGTTGCAGCGCCGGGCCGAGATCCGGATCGTGGTGCTGGCCTGCTTCGCCACGGGCCTGGGCGCCGCCCTCACCCCAATCGGCGAGCCGCTCTCCACCCTGGCGGTGGCCAAGCTGGCGGGACCGCCCTATCACGCCGGGTTCTGGTTCCTCCTGAAGCACCTGGGTCCGTGGGTCCTGCCGGGAATCCTGGGCTTCGCGCTGCTGAGCCTCCTCTTCCACGAGCCGCCGGCCGCCTCCGCCGCCGACACCCTCGACGACGCGCCGGAGGAGCGGGCGCGGGACGAGAGCCTCCGCGAGGTCCTCCTGCGCGCCGCCAAGGTCTATCTCTTCGTGATGGCGCTGGTTCTCCTGGGCGAGGGGTTCAAGCCCGTCGTGGACCTTTACCTCGTCCGTCTGCCCGGCGCCGCGCTCTTCTGGATCAACACCGTGAGCGCGATTCTGGACAACGCCACGCTCACCGCCGCGGAGTTGAGCCCGGCCATGGACCTCGGGCAGATCCGCGACGTCCTGCTCGGCCTGCTCCTCGCGGGGGGAATCCTCATCCCCGGAAACATCCCCAACATCATCGCCGCGGGCCGGCTCAAGATCTCGATGCGGGAGTGGGCGCGGTTCGGCGCACCTGTCGGTTTCGCGGCCATGGGCCTCTGCTTTCTCCTGCTCTTGGTTTTCTAAAAGGCGGCCCGCGGACGCTCCCTCGTCGGTCGCGTTCTCGCGGCAAGGCTATGGCGCGTCCCGCCCTTTCAATCCGGCCGCCCCAATAAAGAAACGCCGCGGGATTCCGCTGCGTGGAGTCTTCTGCGTGGTCGGGGCGAGAGGATTTGGTCCCTGCCGCGGCTAGAAGCCTCGCGCCCAGAGGGCCCTGCGTTTCAAGCCGCGCCACGGGACCCGGGGTGGGTCCCCTTCCTCGTTTTCTACGGCCCGCCGCCAAGCAGTTGGCGCCGGGTCTTGAAAACTACGGACGCTTCCCCGCCCTTCAAATCCAATCGCCCCAAGAAAAAACGCAGCGGGATTCCGCTGCGTGGAGTCTTCTGCGTGGTCGGGGCGAGAGGATTTGAACCTCCGACCCCTTGGTCCCGAACCAAGTGCGCTACCAGGCTGCGCTACGCCCCGACCAGGGCGCGATTATTATACACGCCGGGGGCGTCTTTTCAAGGCGGCGCGGGCCTCACGTCCTCCACGCCAGCATGGCGTCCCCGTAGGAGTAGAACCGGTAGCCCTCGTCCACCGCCTCCCGATAGGCGCCAAGGAGCCGCTCCCGGCCGGCCAGGGCGCAGACGAGCATCACGAGGGTCGAGCCCGGAAGGTGGAAGTTGGTCACGAGCCCCGCCACGGCGCGAAAACGGAAGCCGGGGAGAATGAACAGGTCGGTCTCCCAGGAGCCGGCCCGCACCTCGCCGTGGCGCGCCATCTGGTCCTCGAGGGCCCGGGTCACCGTGGTCCCCACGGCCACCACCCGCCGCCCCTCCCGCAGCCCCCGGTTGATCCGGCCCGCCGCCTCGGGGGCGACGTGGTAGGGCTCCGGGTCCATCCGGTGCTCTGAGATGTCGTCGCGGGTGACGGGCCGGAAGGTGCCGGGACCCACGTCGAGCCGGATGCGGCACACCTCCACGCCCCGCCGGGCGAGGGCGCTGAAGAGGCGCGGGGTGAAATGGAGCCCCGCCGTGGGGGCGGCCACCGAGTGGCCCTCCCGGGCGAAGACCGTCTGGTACCGGCGCGCGTCCCCGGGCTCGTCCTCCCGCCGGATGTAAGGCGGGAGCGGGACGTGGCCGAACCGCCGCAGGACGGCCTGAGCCTCTCCACCGCGGAGCCGCACCAGCCGCCCCCCCGCCGGCAGCCGCTCCACCACCTCCACCTCGGCGCCTCCCTCCAGGACGACTCGGGTGCCTGGGCCGAGGCGCTTGCCGGGCCGCACGAGGGCCTCCCAGAGTCCCTCCGGCCGGGGCCGGAGCAGGAACACCTCCGCGGCGCCTCCGCCGGGGCGCGCCCCCAGGAGCCGGGCCTTGACGACCCTCGTGTCGTTGAGGACGAGCAGGTCGCCGGGGAGCAAGTGGCCGGGAAGCTCGCGGAATCGGCTGTGGACCGGGGGACCCTGGGGCGGCAGGACCAGCAGGCGCGAGGCGTCACGGGGCACCGCGGGGTAGGCGGCGATCCGCTCCTCGGGCAGGTCGTACCGGTAATCCGCCAGCTTCAGCGACATGGTTTCTCCCCGCGGCCGCGCCGCGGACCGATGAGGATTATACGGGATGCGCGACCTAGGCTTGGGGCCTTCCACGCGAATACGGCGCTCACGCCTGGAGGCCGTGGAAAGAAACGCCGCGCGTATAGGACGGAGCGCGTCGCGGGTCAGGTCCGCCGGGCGGCCCAGCCCTTGAGGAAGGCCAAGGCCTGGTCGCGGCTCGAGACCTCGCCCTCCACCTGTTTCTCCAAGAGGGCGTCCAAGGCCCGGCCCAGTTCGGGGCCGGGGCGGGAGAGCTTCAGGATGTCCAGCGCCTCGAGCCCATCCACGAGCTTGGGCAGCCGAAGGAGCCGCTCCCCCTCGGCGCGCGCCACCTCGCCCGCCTCGCGGATGAAGGCGGCGAGCTCTTCGAGGTTTCGGGCGTGGTCCTCTCCCCGCGAGGCGCCCTTGTCGGCCCAGGCCAAGGCCAGCAGCAGCGGCAGCCTCGGGCCCAGGTCGTGGATCAGGCGCCGCAGGGCGGTCCGCCGCGGGGCGGTCTTGAGCAGGGCCAGGGGCCGCAGGTGGTGGAGGCACAGCTCCGCCACCGCCCCGGTTCGGTCCCCGGAGAACCGCAGCCGCCGCAGGGCCTGGCGCGCCAGCTCCGCGGAGGACCTGGGGTGGCCGTAGAAGTGGACCTCCCCCGACTCGTCCACGGTGCGGGTGAGGGCCTTCCCCGTGTCGTGGAATAGGGCCGCGAGCCGCAGGGTCACCCAGTCCATCGCCCCGTCCGAGGGGAGCCCGAGCGCGCCGAGCGGCTCCGCCGGCGCGTCGAGGTTCTCCAGCGCCTGGAAGGTGTGCTCCAGGACGTCCGCGTGGTGGAACCGGTTCTGGGTGAGCCCCTCCAGGGGCCGGAGCTCGGGGAAGAGGAGCGTGAGGACCCCCGCCGCGTGCATGTCGCGGAGGGCCGCGCCGGGGGCGGGGCAATCGAGAAGGAGCTCAATCTCGGCCCGGATGCGCTCGGCGGGGACGTCCACCAGCCCCGCCCGCCCGGCCTCCAACTGGGCCCGGGTGTCGAGGGTGAGGGCGAAGCCCGGCAGCTGCGCCTCCAGGCGGAAGGCCTTGACCACCCGCAGGGGATCGTCCGAGAAGGTCTCCCGGGAGACCGCCCGCAACGCGCGGGCCTCCAGGTCCTTCAACCCTCCAAAGGGGTCCAGGACGCAATCCTCCTGGTGGTCGTACGCCATGGCGTCAATGGTGAAATCGCGCCGCTTGAGGTCCTTCCGGATCTCCCCGCCCTGAAGCCCCACCCAGTCCAGATGGTGCCCGTGGAGGGGGATTCGGTAGGTGGGAACGGACTCCTTGCCGAGGGAGACCACCTTCCCGCCGAGGTCCGCCGCGGCGGCCGAAGCCATCTCCCATGGGTGGTCGGCGGCCAGGTCCAGGTCGGCGGAAGGCAGCCCCAGGGCCAGGTCTCTCAGGGTTCCGCCCACGAGCCAGACCCGCTCGCCGCGGCGCCGGGCGAGGTCGAAAACCCGCCCCAGGACCGGGTCCTTCCCAAGGGCGCTCCGGATACGCTCGCGCATCGGGGAGCCTCCGCTTGAAATATAGCGTCCGGCGGCGAGGGGGGACAAGGCGGCGGAGCGCGCGGCGTGGTAAACTCTCAGCCATGGGACCGACGCTCCGCGCCGACATGCACGCCCACACGCGCTACTCGGGATGGCGCCATCTCCGCTTCATCCACCCCCGCGACTGCTACACCGACCCGCTGGACCTCTACCGCGGGGCGCTGGCCCGCGGGATGGACCTGGTGGCCGTCACCGACCACGACACCGTGGAAGGCGCCCTCCGGCTCCTCGACGCGCCGGGGGTGGACCCGGCCCGCGTGCTGGTGGGCGAGGAGGTGGAGTGCCGCTTCCCCGAGACCGGCCAGTGGGTCCACGTGAACGTGTACGGCCTGAGCGTGGAGGACCACCGCCACCTCGCCGCGGTCCGGGGCGACGTCCGCCAGGTGGTCGCCTGCTGCAAGGAGCGCGCCCTGCTCCACGTCCTGAACCACCCCTTCCAGTCCTGGCGGGGCCAGAAGCCCCTCGAGGCCTACCTGGAGGACCTCCTGGAGCTCTTCAGCCACGTGGAGGGGCTCAACGGGGCCGTCCCCGCCCTCCAGAACCGGGCCGTGGGGAGCCTCTGCGCGCGGGCTGCCACCTGGGGACGCCGGCTGATTCAGGTGGGCGGCTCAGACGCCCACGTGCCGCGGCGGGTGGGGCGGGCCTGGACCCAGGCCCCCGCGGCCGACGCGCCCGGCTTCCTCGCGGCGGTCCGCGACGGGCGCTGCACGGTGGGCGGGGAGGCCAACACCACCCCAGGGCTTCTGCGCGACGTGACGGAGGTGGTGGGAACCTACTACGCCCGCCTCTACGCCGGCCGCGGGGAGGCGCCCACCCGCGCCACGTACGCCCTCGACCTCGCCTTCGCCACGGCCAGCCTCGCCGCCGTCGCCACGGGGGTCCCCGCCTGGGTCGTGCTCGGCAGCCAGGCGCGCCAGAAGCTGGTGTCCCTCGTCGTCCTGCGGGGCCTGCCGAACCTTGCCCCCATGTCCGCTCCGGCCTATAATCCGCTATCGGACTGAGTCATCCCGCGACCCGGTCCGGAGAGGAGGCCCGATGGACGAAGGGACCTTGCGGCCGTTCCTGCCCGATTGCTCTCCGCGCATTCCCCTCGGCCTGCCCCGCGAGACGCGGTCGCTCTGCCCGGAGTGCCTCGCCACGCTGCCCGCCCGGCTCGAGGTGCGCGACGGCCAGGTCTGGATGACCAAGCGCTGCAAGGACCACGGCCCGTGCGAGGACCTCATCGCCTCCGACGCCGAGCTCTTCCTCCGGTTCGAGCGGTACGCCTTCGAGGACTCGGCTCGCATCGAGACCCACTACGCGCAGGACCCCGAGCGCTGCCCCGCGGGCTGCGGCCTCTGTCCGGGCCACCTTTCGAGCGCCTCCCTTACCAACCTTGACCTCACCAACCGGTGCAACCTGCGGTGCCCCTTCTGCTTCGCCAACGCCAACATTCAGCCGTACGTCTACGAGCCCTCGGAAGATCAGATCCGCGAGATGATGGACCGGGCCTTGAACGTGCGCCCAAGGCGGCTCCAGGCGATCCAGTTCTCCGGCGGCGAGCCGACCCTTTCGCCCCACTTCGTCGCCGCGTGCGCCATGGCCAAGGCGCGCGGCCTGCGCATGATCCAGGCGGCCACCAACGGCATCCGCTTCGCGCGGGAGCCCGAGCTCGCGATGCGCGCGGCGGAGGCGGGGCTCAACGCCGCCTACCTCCAGTTCGACGGCGTGGGCGACGAGGTCTACGAGATCACCCGCGGGGTGAAGGGGCTGTGGGAGCTGAAGCTGAAGGCCCTCGAGGCCTGCCGGGCCGCGGGCATCCGCGTGACCCTGGTCCCCACGCTCGTGAAGGGGATCAACGACCACCAGGTGGGCGAGATCCTCAAGTTCGCCGCGGCGCACATGGACGCTGTCGTCGCCGTCTCCTTCCAGCCCGTCTCCTTCACCGGGCGCATAGACGCGCGGGAGCGCCTCGCCCAGCGCTACACCGTCACCGACATCCCGCTGGACGTCGAGCGCCAGAGCGGGCTGCTGCGGGCCCGGGAGGACTGGTACCCGCTGAGCATCATCGCCCCCTTCGCCGAGGTGGCCGACAACGTCATGGGGCCCGACGCCAACGGCTTCTCGGCGATGCACTGCAACTCGCACCCCGACTGCGGCTGCTCCGCCTACCTCCTCGTGAACCAGAGGACGGGGGAGACCGCCCCGCTGGGCCGGGTGTTCGACCTCGACCTGGCGCTCCGGATGGTGAGCGACCTGGCGAAGAAAACCCGGCCCCGGGCCTCCCGGCTCTACGGCTCCGCCATGTTCCTCAGGCTCCTTCTCAAGAGCTACCGCCGCGGAAGGGCAGGCGGCCCGAGCCTCGCCCAGCTCACCCGGACCATTGACGCCATCTCGGGCGGGCGCGTGCTGGGCATCGCGCGCAAGCGCCGCTACGAGTGGCGCCTCATGCTGATCAACTCCATGCACTTCCAGGACGCCTACAACTACCAGGTGGACCGGGTGCGGCGGTGCACGATCCACTACAGCGCCCCCGACGGGAGGCTCTACCCGTTCTGCACCTACAACTCGGGGTGCGGCTTCCGCCACCCCATCGAGGCGGCCCACAGCGTCCCCAAGGCCCAGTGGCTCTCCGCGCGCGGGGGCCAGTACGTGACCGAGGGGTTCGAGGGATGAGCCGCATCCGCCCCACGCATTGACCTTCCCCCCCGCGCGGGGGTCTCACCCTGCCACGACCTTGGCGAACTCCTCCTCCAGCCGTTGGGCCTGGAAACTCTCCACGAGCGGGTCCAGGAGCATCCCCATGTCGCCGTCGAGGATGTCGCCCAGACGGTGGATCGTCAGACCGATGCGGTGGTCCGTGATGCGGTTCTGGGAAAAATTGTAGGTGCGGATCTTCTCGGAGCGGTCGCCCGAGCCCACCATGGCCTTGCGGGTCGTGGAGAGCTCGGCCATCCGCTTCTCCTCCTCCAGCTGGAGCAGGCGCGAGCGTAGGATCTTGAGGGCTTTCGCCTTGTTCTTGATCTGGCTCTTCTCGTCCTGGCAGGAGACCACGAGCCCCGTGGGGAGGTGGGTGACGCGGATGGCGCTGTAGGTGGTGTTCACGCTCTGGCCGCCGGGCCCGGAGGAGCAGAACCGGTCAATCCGGAGGTCCTTCTCCTCGATCCGTACGTCAATCTCCTCGGCCTCCGGGAGGACCGCCACGGTCACGGCGCTGGTGTGGATCCGGCCCGAGGCCTCGGTGGCCGGCACGCGCTGGACCCGGTGGACGCCGCCCTCGAACTTGAGCCGGGAGTAGACCTTCTCCCCCGCGATGGAGAGGATGACCTCCTTGAGCCCGCCGAGCCCCGTGGGCGACTCTTCCAGCAGTTCCACCTTCCAGCGGCTGCGCTCGGCATACCGGGAGTACATCCGGTAGAGGTCCGCGGCGAAGAGCGCGGCCTCGTCCCCGCCCGCGCCCGCGCGGATCTCGAGGATGACGTTGCGCCGGTCCAGGGGGTCCGCGGGGAGCAGCAGCAGCTTCAGCTCCCGTTCCATGGACTCCAGTCTGGGCTCCAGGGCCTTCGCCTCCTCTGCGCCCAGGGTGGAGAGCTCGGGGTCGGCCTCCCTCGTCATCTCCCGCGCCCCCTCGTAGTCCGCGAGGAGCTTCTTGAACCGCAGGAAGGCCTGCACCGTCTCGGTGAGGTCGGCGTAGGCCCGCGAGAGGTCGCGGAAGCGCGCCTGGTCGGCGACCACCTCGGGCTGGGCGAGCTGGCCGGCGATCTCGCCGTGCTTCCTCACGAGGTTCTCGAGCCTGGAGATCAGAAGCGCGTCCATGGCCCCCTCACGCCCCCGTCGGGGCGTCGGCCAGCTCCCGGGCCTCGCCGAGGGCCCGCAGGGAGACCTCGAGCATGGAGTCGTCGGGCTCCCTCGTGGTGAGGAGCTGGAGCCCGAGGCCGGGCCAGATGAGGGGCCGGAGCAGGAAGAAGCGGGGAAAGCGCCCCGTCAGGCGGATCAGTTCGTAGGAGGCCCCCGCGATGAGCGGCAGGAAGACGAGCCGCGCGAGGGCCTTGGTCCAGAAGGGCCAGGCGTGGGGCACCAGGCTGAAGATCAGGATGGAGACCGCCATGACGAAGAGCAGGAAGGAGGTGCCGCAGCGCGGGTGGAGCGTGGACTTGGCGCGGGCGTTCTCCACGGTCAGCGCCTCCCTCGCCTCCCAGGTGTGGACCACCTTGTGCTCGGCGCCGTGGTAGGCGAAGACCCGCCGGATGTCCTTGAGGAGCGAGATGGCCACGATGTAGGCGAGGAAGAAGGCCACCCGGATGCCCCCGTCCACCAGGTTGAATCCGAGGGAGGTCTGGGCGAAGGCGGCGCTTCGGGCGAGAAGCTGCGTCAGGACCAGCGGGACGTAGAAGAAGAGCAGCACGCCGGCGCCCAGGGAGAGGGCCACGGTGAGAGCGAGCATCCAGCCGGAAGCCTTCTTGGCCGTGGTCGCACCGCCGGGGACGGCGTCCCCGCCGGCCTCCTCCTCCATGGCCACCTCGGCGGACCAGTTGAGGGCCGAGACGCCCAGCATCAGGGACTTGAAGAGGATCACCGTGCCGCGCGCCAGGGGCAGGTTGCCCAGGCGCCCCCTCGCCGTCTCCGGGAGCCGCTCCCGCCTCACGCGGATGACGCCCTTGGGGTCGCGCACCGCCACCGCGTAGGTCTGGGGCAGGCGCATAAGGACGCCCTCGAGGACGGCCTGTCCCCCGACCAGCACGCTGCCCTCCGCGACGAGCGGAAGGGCGGCGCGGACGGCGCTCCACGTTCGGTGCAGGACCCGGGTCACGTCAAGTTCCTCTTTCCGCAGCGGTGAAACGGTTCCGACGGGGTTTCAACGGCCCGCGCAGACACGTCGGGGGCCGGCGCCGGGCGCGCTGCCCGGACACGCGGCCCCCGGACTGCGGCGGAGCTACTCCTTGGCCTTTTTCGCGCGCTTCGCGGGGCTCTTGCCGTACTTGGTGGTGAACTTCTCGATGCGGCCCGCGGTGTCGAGGAACTTCTGCTTGCCGGAAAAGAAGGGGTGGCAGGCCGAGCAGATCTCGACCTTGAGCTCTTTCTTCGTCGAGCGCGTGGTAAATTTGTTGCCGCACGCGCAGCTCACCGACACCTCGTGGTAAGCGGGATGGATGCCCTTCTTCATGGGAGTCGAACCTCCTCCAAAACCCAGATTATAACAGGCTTAGCCTTGCGGCGCAAGGCGGGACGGCCCGGTCCCCGCCCGCCGGTCGTAGAGCCAGAGGGCGGAGGCGACCAAGAGGGCCCAGAGGCCGAAGGCGTACCAAACCCACTCGGGGTGGCCGAGCTCCTGGAAGAAGCGCACCAGGTGCGCCCCCAGGGAGGGACCGAAGCCGAATCCGATGGCGAAGGGCAGAAAGCCGTACCCGATGTAGAGCGCCAGCTTGTCCCTGGGCGCGATGACCGAGACGTACTCGACGGAGCGCGGGCTGAACATCATCTCCCCCACCGCCCAGATGGCCAGGGGGATGGCCACCGCCCAGGCGCCGAAGGTCCCTCCGAAGAGGTGGATCGTCCCCACCGCCGCCGCCGAGACGAGGATGCCCGCCACCAGGCTCGGCAGGGGCCGGTAGCGCCCCATCCACTTCCCGATGGGAACCTGCAGCAGGACGATCATGACGGGGTCCACCGCCTGGAACCACTCGATGCGCCCCTTCATCGAAGGGTCGAGGGCGGTGATGTAGAGGGGGATGTTGGTCCATATCTGGCTGTAGAGGGCCCACACCCCCGACATGATGAGGATGAAGGCGAGGAGGTGCGCGTCCCCCAGCCGCTGGCGGTCCAGGAGGGCGCTCCGGCCCCAACGCGCACCCAGCACGGCCCTTCCGAGAAGGTCCCAGAGGAAGTTCGCCGCAAGCCACGCCGCGCCCACCAGGAAGAGGTCCAGAGGCTCCAGGCCGAAGCGGGAACAGAGCCTCTCCCGGAGAGCGAAGAGCGCGGCCACCCCCGCGAAGGTGGCCATGGCCCTCGGGTTTCCCAACACCACCACCATCTCGCCGAGAACCGTCAGAAGGGACTTGGAGCGCGCCTCCTCGGCCACGGGCAGGTTGCGGAAGAAGAGGAGGGTCACCGCGAAGGCCGTGGCCTCCACGACCCCGCACGCCACGAAGATCATGGCTGGATGGCCCGTTCCGGTCCGTACGCCGTTGGCGAGGAAGGGGGCCACCGACGAGCCGACGTTGATGGACATGTAGTAGACCGAGAAGGCCAGCGATCGGCTCTCGTCGGTGGAGGTGGCCTTCACCGTCCCCGCGATGACCGGCTTCATCACCGCGCCGCCCAGGGCGATGAGCATCATCGCGGCGAAAACCGCGGGGTGGCGGGTCACCTGGCTCATGAGGAAGTAGCCCGACGTGATGACCACCAGTGAGACCACCATGGTCTGCCGGAAGCCGTAACGGTCCGCGAGGGCGCCGATGAGGATGGGCAGGAAGTAGCCCATGAAGAGCATGGTGCCGTACATGGCGCTGGCCTTCAGGTCGCCGAATCCCAGGTCCTGGGCCAAGTAGACGATGAGGTAGGCCAGCATGGTGTAGGAGGCCAGGCAATGGAGGAGCTCCACCGCGATGGCCGCCCAGAAGGTACGCCCGAACCGGCGCAACGCCGCCGCGAGACCCGGAGTCATGGGACCTCCCCGTCACCGGCGCTCCGCGCCGGGAGCCGCCAGCATAGCGCGGGAAGGCGCTGCGGCCCAAGTGGGCGGTCAGGGAGTTGGCGTCGGAGAAACCAGGGCCTCGCGGCGGCGCAGGACGAGTAACCCGTCGGAAACCTTCACGACCCGGTAGCGGGCGTCAATCCAGGCCAGGACGTCGTCCCGCTCCGGGATGCGCAGCCGGTCGTAGAGGATCCACTCGGGCGGGTCCGCCTCGAGGCCGGCCAGGTGAGCCCGCAGCTCCTCCGGCGTGTGGAGCGGCTGGAGGAAGAGGTCGTAGTGGCCGTCGGGGGGCAAGTCCAGCAGGAAGAGGAGCGTGGGAACGTAGAGGTAGCCGTAGACGCGGTCCCCGGGACGGTAATCGGCGGCTCGGAAGGCGGCGGCGAGTCGGAGGGTCTCGATCTCCCGGCGGTCGAGGACGCGCACGGTGCCGGCCGGGAACCGCACCACCGTCCCCCGGTCGAGGAGCGGGTCCACCAGGCACCGTACCGCCGCGGGGAGCGCCAGAACCGCGACCAGGACCGCCGCCGCCCCGGTCCAGGCCCGTCCCGGCGCCCGCGCGGCGGCCCGGTCCGCCGCCGCCAGCACGAGCAGGAGCACGCCCGGCAGGGCCCAGAAGAACCCCGCCCCGGCGGGATGGTGGAGGAGTGTTCCCAGAGAGGCGGCGGCCAGCGCCGCCAGGACCGCGAACCGGCGGCGCGGCTCCCCCGCCGCCGGTCTCCGCACCAAGCCGATGAGAACAAGAGCCCCCGCGAGGACCACAGAGCCGAAGAGCAGAACCTCGTCCAGGCCTAGCGCGAGGTCGCGCGAGAGGACGAGCGCGGTCCGGGGCCCCGAGGCGGCGGCCAAGTGGGCGGACAACTTGGTCCAGGTGCGCACCACCGCCTCGCCGAAGGCGTCTTGGTTAAGTCCCCCCGCGTGGTAGCGGGCGAGCGGGCCCACGACGAGGTCCTGGACGAGAACCCGCAGACCGGCTTTCCAGAGGAAGAACCCGCCTGCGGGCAAGGCCACCGCGAGGGCGCCGGCCCAGAAGGCTCCGAGCGGCCTCAGGCGCGTAGGAGCGGGGACCAGGGCCATCCCCAGGGAGACCGCCGCCAGCCAGTAGGTACCCTTGTCCTGGAGGGTGCAGGCGGTGAGGGCCGCGGTGGCCCCCGCCGCGGCCAGGAGCCGGAAGTCGCCGCGGCCCCGGTCCCGGAGCCAGAGCCAGGCCGAGAGGAGCAGCGGGACGTTGGCGAACCAGTGGTGACTCGCCGCGACCCAGGCGGGAGCCCCGAAGAGAGCCAGGGCGCAGAGTCCCACGGTCTGCCACGCCTCCGACAGCCGCAGCTCCCGGGCAAGGGCGAGCAGGAGCAGCGCGGTGGCGGCGTGGCAGCCCCAGAGGGCGAGCCGGGCGGAGAAAAGCGACGTCCCCAGCACCTTGAAAACCGCCGCCAGCGCGTAGAAGGAGCCCGGCGTCAGGATCGAGTAGAAGTCCCGGTAGGGCAGCTCTCCCCCCAGCAGACGCCGCGCGCCGTTGAGGATTACCCCTTCGTCGCCCAGGAAGCAGTACCACGAGTTGTACCGGTCCAGAAGGAGCACCGGCGCCAGCACGGCGAACAGGGTCGCGGCCCGCAGGGCCCACCGCCAGCCGGGCCCCGCCTCTTCTTGGACCCGGGGGGGCTTGCCGCTCACGGGCCGCCTCCGGCGGCGGGCGGCCCGGACCCACGGCGCAGGATCACCAGCCGGAAGTCCGCGGAGACGGGCCGGTACTCCCGGCGCACCCAGGCCGTCACCTCGTCCTCCACCGCGCCCGCCTCCGAGGAGAGCAGCAACCACTCCGGCGGGCTCTGCCGAAGGGCCTCCAGAAGGTCCTGCCGCTCTTCGGGGGCAAGCGGAACGGTGTCGTAGCGCGTCGGGTTCTGGAGCTTCAGGAGAAAATACCAGAGCGGATCGTAGGGATAGCAGAAGACCCTTTCGCCGGGCGCGCGGAGCGCGGCGAAGCGGCGGCCCTCGTCGAGGGTGGCGCCGTCCCGGGCGGTGGCCGCGCTCACGGTTCCGACGGGCAAGGCGACCCACGAGGCACCCGGCGCCGACAGACGGCCCGCCGTGTGGCCCAGCGCGTAGAGGGAAAAGGGAAGCGCGACGAGCGCCGCCGTCCTTCGGTGTCCGCGCGCCGGAGCGTCGCGGGCATAGCGGCCCCAGGACCAGAGAACCACCAGCAGCGGCCCCGGCAGCGCCCAGACCCAGTTCACCAGGGCGGGCCGCCTCAGCGCCGTGAGGACGAAGGCGGTCCAGACCCCGCCCAGCAGCCAGAGTTCCGGGGAAAAGCGTCGTCCCCGGAGCCCCTTCCAGAGGGCAAAACCCAAGAAGAGGGCGGAAAGCGGAACCGCCGCGAGCACCACCAAGCCCCCTACCTGGTCGCCCCCGTGGGTCGCGAGGGCGACCACCCGCCCGGGCCAGGAGGCGCCCCCCCAAAGCTCCCGCAGGGTCTCTAAGGGGAGGAGCGCCTCGCGCCCGAAGCGCCAGCGGTTCCCCTCCACCGAGTAATAGCCGGCGAGGGGCGTCAGGATCAGGTGGCGCCAGAGCGAGGCAGGTCCCGCGGCGAGAAGGAGCGCGGCGCCCGTGGGGGCCAGGAGCGCCGCGGCGCCGGCCGCGAAGGCCCCCAGGGCGCGCCTTCCCGGGCCCGCCGAGGCGGCGGCGAGGGCCCCCGCCGCCAGCCAGAAGGCTCCCTGGTCCTGGAGGCAGAGAAGCCCCGCGCCCGCCAGGAGGCCCGCCCCGGCGGCCCACCGCCCGCCGCCCCGCGCGA
>JAKAIJ010000277.1 GCA_021814355.1 Acidobacteriota bacterium | reverse complement strand
CCTCGAGATCGCACGCCCAGACGGCTTCCCCCTCCGACAGCCAGAGCCGCCGGTCCTGCCACGCCGCCCCCACCTGAGGCGCGCGAGCGAGGGCCGCCCGGGCGCCGCCGTCGAGGGGAGAGGCCTGTGCCGAGAGGGGCTTGCCCGCCGCCGGGGGGGCCTCCAGAAGAGAGGAAAACTCGTACCGCTCGAAGAGGGCCCGAAGCGCCTGGTTGTCCGGCTCCCTTCGGTGGAGGTCCGCGGGCTCGACCTCTAGGGGGGCGTCCTCCCTGATGGTGGCCAGCTCCTTCGAAAGCCGGGCCGCCTCCGCGTGGTGGAGCAGCCCCTCGCGGTAGGCCTTTCGCGAGACCTCGGCCGCGTGGGCGAGCACCTCCTCGAGCGAGCCGTACTGACGCACCAGCTCCTTCGCCCCCTTCTCGCCGATGCCCGGCACGCCCGGGATGTTGTCCGTCGGGTCGCCCCAGAGGGCAAGCACGTCCACGACGCGCTGAGGCGGCACGCCGAAGAGCTCCTTCACCCCCCTCGCGTCGAGCAAAACGTCCTCGTTCTTGGTGTGGAGGATTCGAACCCCCGGCCGGACGAGCTGGAAGAGGTCCTTGTCCGCGGTAACGATGACTACGTCGAGCCCCTCGGCCACCGCCTTCTTCGCCAGGGTCGCAATGAGGTCGTCGGCCTCATAGCCCGCCAGTTCCAGCACCGGCAGGCCCAGGGCGCGGAGAATCTCCTTGGAGGGGCCGATCTGCTCCGCCATCTCGGAGGGCATGTCGGGCCGGTTGGCCTTGTAGTCCGCGAAGGCCTCATGGCGGAAGGTGGGGGCGGGAAGGTCGAAGACCACGGCGATGTGGGAGGGGGCGCGCTCCTTGAGGAGCTTCTCCATCATCTTCAGGGTGCCGTAGATGGCGTTGGTGGGCCGCCCGTCCCGCGTCGAGAGGTTCCGGATGGCGAAGAAGGCCCGGTAGAGGATGGAGGACCCGTCCACCAGATAGAGGGTGTCGCCCATGGCCAGCTCCCCGCCCCCGGGCGCGGCCGCGGCGCCACGGGGGGCGCGGCGAGGCGGAACGCGGGGGCTTTCACGATTGTACCAGAGCGCGCGGCGGGCTCAGGCGGAACCGGCCGGGCTCGCGCCGCCGAAGTGGCGCAGGAGCGCGGCCACGAGGCCTTCGCTGGTGGTCTCCTCGGGCGGCGGGGACGGCGAGAGCCCCAGCTCCTCCAACGCTTCGGCGGTGGTGGGCCCGATGGGGAGGATCAGCGCCGCACGAAGCGCCTCGCGCCCGATGGGCGAGAGGGCCTCCCACAGCGCCTTGGCCGCCGAGGGCGAGGCGAAGAGCGCGGCGTCCAGCCCCTGCTCCAGCTCCCAGAGCTCCTGGGCGTGGATGCGCGCGGGGCGCGTGCGGTAGCAGGTGAGCGTCTCCACGGACCACCCGCTGGCGCGCAGAAGATCCGCCAGCTCCTCCCGGCCCGCCGTGCCCCTGGGCAGAAGGAGCGTCCCCGGGCGGTACTGCCCGGCGAGCAGGCGCCCGAGCGCCTCCCCGGTGAAGACCTCGGGCTGGGCGTGGACCAGAAGGCCGGCCTCCTTGCAGGCCCGGCTCGTGGCGGCTCCCACGGAGGCGACGCGCGTCCGCTTGGAGAGGGCGAGCCCGTCCGCCTCCAGGAGCTTCAGGAAGTACTTGAGGGCGTTCTCGCTGGTGAAGGCCACCCAGTCGAAGCGGCCGAGGTCGGAGAGGAGGGCGCGCCCCGCCTCGTCCGGCGGCTCGGGCAGGGTCTCGATGGCGGGGATCCAGAGGACCTGTGCGCCGTACTCGCGCAGCCTCTCGTTCAGCCGGCTGCCCTGGGTGCGGGGGCGCGTGATGAGGATGCGCTTCCCCCTCAGTCCCCCGAACACGTCAGTCTCCTCCGAGAAGCTCTCGGGCACCCAGGGAGCGGAAGCGCTCCAGCAGGTCGTCGGCCACGTCGAGCGCGCGCCGCGCCTCGCCCTCGAGGGTTTCGCGGATCTGCCGTTTGCCGTCGAGAGAGGAGAGGTAGCCGCGAAGGACGACGCGGCCGTCCGCCAAGTGGGCGTGAATGCCCAAAGGCGTCGTGCAGGAGCCGCCCAGGCCGGCCAGAAACTTGCGCTCCGCGTCCACCGCCCGGCGGGCCAGCGGGTCTTCGAGGCGCCCGAGGAGGGCGAGGAGGTCGCTCCGGTCGCCCCGGCACTCGATGGCGATGGCGCCCTGGCCCACGGCGGGGACCATCTCGTCCAGCGAGAAGGCGAGCGTGATGCGCCCCTCGTGGCCCAGGCGCTTGAGGCCCGCGGCGGCCAGGACGGCCGCGTCCAGCTCGCCCCCGTCCACCTTCCGCAGGCGCGTGTCCACGTTGCCCCTCAGGCCGACGAGCGTCCACGCCGGCCTCGCGGCGGCAAGCTGGAACTGCCTTCGAAGGCTGCCGGTACCCACCTTCGGCGCCGGAGGGAGGCTCTCCAGGGGCCGTCCCGCGGGCAGCACGAGGGCGTCCCTCGGGTCCTGCCGCTGGGGGACGCACGCGAGGACGAGCTCCGGCGGGTTCGCCGCCGGGTAATCCTTCAGGCTGTGGACGGCCAGGTCCACCTCGCCCTCCAGGAGGGCCTGCTGGATCTCCTTGACGAAGAGGCCCTTGCCGCCCACTTCGAGGAGCGCGCGGTCCTGGATCTTGTCCCCGCTGGTCTTGATCACGCGGATCTCTACGGCCGGCCCTCCCGGGAGGGCCTGGAGGCGGTCCCGCACGTAGTGCGCCTGCCAGAGGGCCAGGGCGCTCCCCCGAGTGCCGATGCGAAGCCGCTCCGGCGTCACGGCCCCTCCTCCGCGCTCCCCTCCTGGGGCGGCTGCTCCAGGGGGAAGAGCTCCCGGAAGGTGCCGAGGGCCTCGCCCGCCTCATCCTCGAGGACCATCCGCTTCAGCCGCGTGATGGGGGAATGGAGGATCTTATGAACGACCCGCCGCGCGGTGTTTCGCACGAGCTCCTCCTGCTTGGGCGTCAGGGGCCCCATGCGGCGCAGGGCCTCCTCCACCTCCTGGTCTTGAATCCTCGTGGCCCACGCCACCAGGGAGCTGATCGCCTCGGAGAGGGCGGCGTGGTCCAGGAAGCGCGCGTACATGTCGAGCTCGGAGCGGATCATGGCCTCCGCCGCCAAGGCCTTCTTCTGGCGCTCGGCCAGCCCCTCGTCC
>JAKAIJ010000276.1 GCA_021814355.1 Acidobacteriota bacterium | reverse complement strand
CGCCCCGCCGCCGCGTCCGCCACGGCGTCCGGCCCCGCCGCCGCGGGGAGGGCGCCGATGGCCCCGCGCACCCGGGCTTCCGGCACCCCGTAGAGCTCCGCCTGGAGAGCCGCGTCGAGCCCGAACAGCAGCGTGCCGTGGACCAGGGCCGCGGCCTTCCGGCGGGCCTGTGCGCAGCCCAGGACCTTCCGGCCCCGCCAGAGGAGGCTCTCGGTCAGCCGGTCCTCGAAGCAGAGGGGCGAGCGTCCGCCCGCGGCCGTCTTGTGCCCGCGGCCCCGCTCGAGAGGGTGGCCCAGTTCCGCCAGGGCGGCCCGGAGCGACTCCACGAAGCCGTCGTAGAGGGCGCCGATGGAACAGGCCCAGGGGTGAACGAGGGGAAGGGCGAGGGAGAGCGAGAGGGCGTGGTGGTGGAGGACCCCCGTGCCCCCCGAGATGCGCCTCAAGACCGGGATGCGGTGGCGCGCGCAGGCGGCCAGGTCCACGGAGGCGGCCTCCTGGGCGTAGCCGAGCACCAGGACCGGCGTTCTCCACCGGTACGCGAGCAGCGTGGCGCGGCCGCGGGCGGCGGCGGCGAGGGCGTCCTCCTCGAAGGCCAGATCGGCGCGCGGGCGGCCCGTCCCGCGGGGGAAGAAGAGAAGGGGGGCGGTCACCCCTTTTCCTCCGGCGTTCCCGAGCCCACCGCCACGCGGGCCGGACGGAGGAGCTTCTCTCCGCGGATGATTGCCGGGCGGTAGACCGCCACCACCCGGTCCTTCTCGCCGGGCAGGAGGGCCACCGCCTCCATGGTCCGCGGGTCGAAGGGCTCGCCGTCGGGAGCCACCCGCGCGCAGCCGTGGCGCTCGAGGAACCGGGAGGCGCGAGAGGCCACGAGGGCGAGGCCCTCCCGGATCGCGGGGCTCTCCGACGCACAGTCACACGCCCGGTCCAGGTCGTCCAACAGATCGAGCACTTCGAGCAGGAGCGCCTCCTCCCGCTCGTCGAAGCGCTTCTCGAGGTCCCTCAGCAGCCGCTCGCGCGACCGGACCGTCTCGCGCTCCACGAGGGCGAGCTTCTCCGCGAGGGCCGTCTCCATCCGCGCCACCTTCGCCTCGAGCTCCTCCACGAAGGTGGGCTTGGTGGAGGGCTCCCGGGAGACCGCGCCGGGGCGCCCGATGCGGCGCTTGTCCACGACGGCGGGCCGAAGGGGCGAGCGCTCGGTCTTCTCGTCGGAGGGCCGCCGGTCCACGGGAATCACGCTCATTCCCCCAGTAGATTCAAGGTCACGTTGTAGGTCCAGGGCCCCCGGGCCACGGCGATGGCGAGCCCCGTGCTGCCGAGCGCCGAGCGGGCCCGCGTCAGGAACTCCCCGGCGGTCGCCACCCGCTGTCCCTCCACTGCCGCCATCAGGTCGCCCGGCCGCAGTCCCGTGGCCGCCGCGGGGGAGTCCTGCCGGACCGAGCCCACGACCAGCGCCCCGTTGCGCTCGGCCACCTTGAGGCCCAGGAGCTCCCACGCCATGGCCGGGGTGAGGGCGTCGGGCATGGGGGCCGCCGAGAGGGAGGCCTTGAAGGGCTTGCCCTCCCGCAGCCCCTCCAGCGCCACGGTCTGCCGGGCCGAGAGCATGGCGAGCTTCGCGTTGAGGTCGGCGGTGCTCTCCAGCGGTCGCCCCCCCAGGGCGGTGAGGAGGTCGCCCTCCCGGAGCGCCTCCACCTCGGGGTAGGCGAAGGGGTAGGTGCGGGCCACCACCACGCCGCCCTTCAGGCCGAGGCGGCGCCGGGCCGAGTCGCTCGGGTCCAGGGCCAAGAAGCCCAGCCAGAGCGGCTTCACGGCGCCGAAGGCCCGCAGCTGTTCCATGACCCGCTTGGCCCGGTTGATGGGAATGGCGAAGCCGATGCTCTGGGCGTTGCGGATGATGGCGGTGTTCACGCCGATGACCTGCCCGAGGATGTTCAGGAGGGGCCCGCCCGAGTTGCCCGGGTTGATGGGCGCGTCGGTTTGGAGAAAGTCGGCGTAGTTGCGCCGGCCCGAGGAGACGGTCCGCCCCGTGGCCGACAGGACGCCCACGGAGACCGTGTTGGAGAGGCCAAAGGGATTGCCCACGGCGATGACCGGTTCGCCGATCATCAGGTCGTCCGAGCGGCCCAGCTCCAGCGCCGGGAGCGGCTCCTTGGCGTCCATCTTCAAGAGCGCGAGGTCGGACTCGGGGGCGCTGCCCACCACCCGCGCGGGGTAGGTCTGGCCGGAGGTGAGGGTCACCTTGATGTCGGTACCGCCCATGATCACGTGCTCGTTGGTGAGGATGAAGCCCTTGGGGTCCACCACGAAGCCGGAGCCCAGGGAGTTCTCGCGCTCCTCGGGCATCCCCTCGTCGGGGCCGAAGAATTCGAAGAAGGGGCTGAAGAAGGGGTTCTGCACCCGCTGGCGAGCTGAGATGTAGACCACGCCGGGGCTTGCCCGCCGCACCACCTTTACCACCTGGGTCTCGCGGAGGCTCTCCTGCGCCCCCGCCGCCAGCCCGAGGGCCGTCGCCAGAGCCATCGCCGCGCCGCGCCGCACCGTTCTCTTCATCGCTTCCTCATGCAACCGACGTCGCTTCCTCGCATCGGTTCCCTTTTCCCGCCCCGGCGTCTCGCTTCGCGAAAGGACGCCTTTCGAAAGCCAGGCGACCCCACGCATCGCGCGCATGCACCCGCGCGCCGACCTACAGCGCTCCCCGCATCTCCAGGAGCTTCTCGATCCGCTTCTCCAGGGGCGGGTGGGTGGAGAACAACTCCAGTATCCCCCCGCCGGTGAAGGGTTTCACGATGAAGAGGTGCGCGGTGGCCGGGCTCGCCCGCAGAGGAACCCGCGCGGAGACGGCTTGGAGCTTCTTCAGGGCGCCCGCGAGGCCGTAGGGGTTCCCGGCGAACCGCGCCCCGCCCGCGTCGGCGTCGTACTCGCGCGACCGGGAGATGGCCATCTGCACCAACAGGGCGGCCAGCGGGGCCACGATGACCGCCGCGAGCAGGGCCAAGGGGTTGCCCCCCTCCCGGTCACGGTCTCCGCCGTAGCCGCCGAAGAAGAGCCCCCACCGCGCGATGGAGGCGACCATCATGATGGCGCCGGCCACCGACGCCACCACGGTCATGACGAGGATGTCACGGTGCTTCACGTGGGCGAGCTCGTGGGCCAGCACCCCCTTGAGCTCCTCCTCGTCGAGCAGCTCGAGAACCCCGTGCTGCACCTCGGCGGCTG
>JAKAIJ010000037.1 GCA_021814355.1 Acidobacteriota bacterium | reverse complement strand
AGCTGGCTAGACCACCTGGCCCGCGGCGGCTCCCGCGCCCAGCTCCTTGACGCCTTCGTCGCCTCCGCGGAGTACCGCAACGCCCTCGGCTTCCTGGGCAAGCCCTGCGCGCCCGGCGAGGAGTTCGTGAAGTCGCTCTACCGGAGCGCCCTGGGCCGCGAGTCCGACCCCGGCGGCCTCGCCTCGAACCTCGACCGGTTGAACCGCGGCGCCGCCCGTGAGCAGCTCTGCAAGGACTTCTTCGCCTCCCCCGAGTACAAAGGACGCAAGCGGAGCGACACCGATTTCGTGCTGGACGTCTACCGGGCCTGCCTGGGCCGCGCCGCCGACGACGCCGGCGTGGCCGCCTGGATGCCCCTCCTCAAGGGCTCCAAGAACGCCGAGGAAGGACGCGCCAAGGTGGTGGCGGGGGTACTCGACTCGCAGGAGTACCGGGACATCCGTGCCCGGTGCAAGTGATGAGGAAGAAGAGGAGCGAACCGGTAAAGGGCTAGCGCGGCCGGCAGAAGTCCGACGGATCGCCGTCGGCGCTACCCGCGACCGAGGGGAAAGTTGACCAGGTCCCAGGGGACCTGCTCGAAGAGCTCCCCCCGCCAGGCGACTCCCTTCGGAAGCCGGGGGAGGGGCCTCGGGCGGTCCAGCGGCAGATTCCTCCAGGCGAGGAGCTGGGCGGGGGCCAGCCGCTTCTGGGGAAGCGTGAGGACCACGCGGGAGCAGGACTTGAGCCGCGCCTCGCGCAGCAGGAGGGCGGTGCCGGTCTTGTTCACGAAACGGTCGCCCGCGTCCGCATCGGCGCCTACCACCAGCGCGTCCACGTCCGCGAGGAAGGCCGGAAGCGCGGCGTCTGCGGTGAGGGCCACCTCGTACCCTTCGCCGCGAAGCTCGCGGGCCATCAGGACGCCTTCACCCGCGGGGCGGGCCTCCGAGAGGACGGCGCTCTTGAGCCCTGCGGCCCGGCCCGCCGCGAGGCACTCGCGCACCTGCCCCGACCGCGAGTAGGTCGCCACGGAGGTCCACCGGTACTGGTGAACCAGGGCGGCGAACTGGGCGGCGCACTGAAGCCGCGCCAGGGTGACCCCGGTGAGGAACCGGGCGAGGGCCTGCCCCGCCGCCTCGCGTCCTTCGGCGCAGGGGCCGCGCAGGGAGGCGGCCAGGTTCAGGCGGAGCGCCATCGCAGGGTGCTCCGCCGCCAGCGCGTCGAGCAGCTCCGGGAGCCCCGCGGTGCCGTGTTTCTGGAGGTGGGCCTGCACCGCCTCGGCCGCGCGGTCCAGGAGGTCCACCGAGCCGCTCACGCGGTCGCTCCCTCCGGCCGTCACGGCCCACCTCCCCGATCCTGGGTCTCGAGGATCTCCACGTCGTACCCGTCGGGGTCGCAGACGAAGAGGTACTTGGAACCCACCTCGGGCCGCGAGGGCCAGAACTCCCACCCCCGGCGCTTCACCTCCGCCTCCACGGCGGCGAGGTCGGGCACGCCGAAAGCCAAGTGACCGAACTGATCGCCCAGCGTGTACTCGCGCCCATCGTGGTTGCAGGTCAGCTCCACGAGGTGCCCCCCGCCCTCGTCCGCCAGGAAGACGAGGGTGGCCTCGTCGGCGATGCGCTTGCGCCCCACTTCCCGAAGGCCGATGAAGCCACAGTAGAACGCCAGCGACTTCTCGAGGTCCCTTACGCGCAGGCAGGTGTGGAGGAGCTTCACGGCGGCCTCCCTTCAGCCCGGATTTTGCAATTGGAACTTCCTGGGCTCCGAATTGCCTCATGCTTCTTGGGGGAAGAAAAGTGTTTTCTCGGCGGGGAGGGCCATGGTGTCTGCTCCGCGTTCCGCAGGCGAAGCCTGCCGGAACGCTCTGTTGCCCTTCGGGGCTCCGCTCCACGGGCAAAGCCCGATGGAGCCTCACCTTGCCGCCCTGGCCTGGAAGCTTTCCTTCGCAGGAACGGCGCCGGGCCAGGCGTCCTTCGCACGGCTGCTGGGCCTCGAAGCTCCATGTCTTCGCTTCTCGGCCTGCATCCGTATCCTCGGACCCCTTGGACGCTCCCTTCGCCTCCGGCTCGGGAGCCCCGAATTTTGTTGTGCCGAAACAGAACTTCGTAACCTCTCATGCCCCAATCCTCAAACGCGCTTTCACCTTCCAATCGCAAAATTCGGGTTCAGTGGCCCGGCCGGTCCGGGTTGGCGGGGCGCGCGGGCTTGGCGGGAGGGTGGACCTCGAGGAGCCGCATCGCCTCGGCGACGGCGCGGTCGAGCTGCGGGTCGGCGCCGTCCTGCATGAGCGCCGGGTCGTCCACCACGTCCACGTCGGGCTCCACGCCGCGGCCCTCCACGTCCCACTTGCCTTCGGGGGTGTAGAAGCGGAAGGTGGGCACCGTGACGCCACCGCCGTCCACGAAGCCGGGAGAGCCGCTGATGCCGATGAGCCCGCCCCAGGTGCGCCGCCCCACCAGCGGGCCGAGCTTGGCCTCGCGGAAGTAGTAGGGGAAGCAGTCGCCGCCGGAGCCGCTCCACCCGTTGATGAGCATCACCTTAGGCCCCGTGTGGCTGTACTCGGGCCACGCCCAGTCCCGGCCGTCCCGCACCGCCCAGTAGTTGGTGACGGGGCGGTTGAGGAGCTCGATGAACCGGTCCGGGATCTGGCCGCCGCTGTTGAACCTCTCGTCAATGACGAGGGCGGGCTTGGTGATCTGACCCATGAACTGCCGGTAGAGCTCGCGCTGGCCGCGGTACATGGTATCCGGCACATAGAGGTACCCAACCCGGCCGCCGGTGGCCTTCTCCACGCGCAGACGGTTGGCCTCGATCCAGGCCAGGTTGCGGAGCCGCTCCTCGTCCTCCAGCGTTTTGACCAGCACCCTGCGGGCGCCCTCCTCCGTGGGCTTGGCATTGACCGTGAGCTGGACGACCTTGTCGGCCAGCCCGTCGAAGGCCGCCCAGGGGTCCGTCTTCGGGTCCACCGGAACGCCGTCCACGGCTAGCAGGTACTCCCCCTCCTTCACCCCCGCGCCCGGCTCCGAGAGCGGGGAGCGCGCCTCCACGTCCCAGGGCGCGCCGGCGTAGATCTTGGCGATCCGGTAGGCGCCCCCCTCCAGCGCGAAGTCGCACCCGAGAAGCCCGACCCCCCGCGAGGGGGCATGGGGCGCGTCGCCGCCGCCCCGGTAGGTGTGAGAGGAGCTGAGCTCGCCGATGAGGTCGCCCAGGACCACGTTCACGTCCCAGCGCGTGGCGCACTGGTCCACGAGGGCGCCGTAACGCGCCCGCATGGCGGTCCAGTCCACGCCGTGCATCTTGGGGTCGTAGAAGAAGTCGCGCTCAAAGCGCCAGGCGTCGGAGAAAATCTGCCGCCACTCGGCCCGGGGGACCACCACCATCTCGAGGTCGCCCGTGGCGAGCGGCTTCTCGAACTTCTGCTCGGGCTCCACCGGGACGAAGACCCACTCCTCCTTCCGGGAGACCAGCAGCTTCTCGCCGCCAGCGGCCGGCTCGTACCCGTCCACGTCGTCCAGGATGGTCTTCTCCTCGCGTTTCTCAATGTCGTAGTACGTCAGGGCCGTGGGGCTTCCCTCGGGTGCGCCTTCCAGGGGCCGCTTCAAAAAGAGGACCTTCCCGGAAACCGCCGAGAGGTGCGAGTAGTTGCCCGCCGCGGGCGGGAGGAGAACGGCGCGGGACTCGAACCCCGACGGCTCCAAAGTCACGGCGGCCGGCGGCTTCTCGAGTCCGTCGGCCTTCGCCACGGGCTTCCCCCCCTCCCCCGCCTTGGCGTCGCCGCCCTTGGCCTCGGAAGGGGGCGGTTCCTGGTCGTCCCGGGGCGCCAGCGGCGAGGCCTCGCCGGCGCGCAGGGGGACGGCGGCGAGCTGCGTGCCGTTCGCGTAGATCCAGCTCACGTCCAGGTCGCTGTAGACCGCGTTGAAGGTCCGCCGCGTCAGGTAGTAAAGATACTTGCCGCCGGGGTCGAAGGCGGGGCTGAAGTCGTAGTAGAATCCGGCGGTGAGCTGGGTGGTCCTGGCGGTGCGCGTGTCGTGCACGAAGAGGGCGCCCATCCGGTTCTCCACCTCGCGGGACCACGCCACGAAACGGCTGTCGGGCGACCAGGAGAAGGCGAACCCCGCGAGGCTCTCGTGGCCGTTGTCCTGGACCTCGTCGTAGAGCCAGAGCCCCCGGTCCATCGCCGTCACCGCGCCCGTGGCGATGTCGCACCACCGCAGAACCATGGCCTGGTCCACGAAGGCCACCTTCTTGGAGTCGGGGGAGAAGAAGAGCGCGTACCGGTAGCCCGGCCCCAGGCGGGTCACCGTCCGCTCCGCGCCGGACCCGTCGGCGGGCCTCACCGTCAGCTCGTACTCGCCCGTCCGGTCGCTCCAGTAGGCGAGGGTCTTGCCGTCGGGGGACCAGGCGGGGTAGCGCTCGGCGACGCTGGGGGTCCGCGTCAGGTTCAAGGTGGGACCATGCTCGGAGGGGACCGAGAAGATCTCCCCGCGCGCCTGCACCGCGACGCGCTTGCCCGTCGGGGAAGGAACTACGGCCTGAATCAAGTGGCCCACCTTGACGGTCCTCGGACGCAGCGTGGCGGCGTCGGTGACGACCTGGACGGAGACCTCCGTGGCGCTCTCGGTGGCAAGGTCCATCCGATAGAGCCGTCCGCCGTTCTCGAAGACCAGGTCGGAGGGGCCGATGGAGGCGAACCCGACGTCGAGCTGGCTGGAAGGCCTCCCCGCGCGCCAGGCGCCGGTCTTCGTGTCGAAGGCCCAGATGTTGTTGCGCTTGGCCTCGTCCCGGTCGCTCAGGACGTAGAGAGTCGCGCCGTGCCACATGGGCTGGCTGTAGTTCGCCCCGTCGTCGCCCACCCGCCGGCTGGTCCTGGCCGAAAGGTCGAAGAGCCAGATGCGGGAGACGTCGCCCCCGCGGTAGCGCTTCCAGGTGCGCAGATCCTGGCTGTTGGGGCAGTAGGCGAGGGTGGTCCCGTCCTCCGAGACCGCGCCGAACTCGCCGTAGGGGACGGGCAGCCTCTCGGGGAGGCCGCCCTCGGCGCTCACGCGGAAGAGCTGGAAGTAGCGGTCCAGGCCGGCCATCATGGGGGAGGCGAAGAGCAGGGAGCGGCCGTCGGGGAACCACCCCAGCATCCGGTCCGGCGCGGGGTGGTGGGTGACCCGGCGCACCTCGCCCCCCGCGGCCGGAACGACGTAGAGGTCCTCGTTCCCGTCGTAGTTCCCGGTGAAGGCGATCTGCTTCCCGTCGGGCGAGAAGCGGGGGTAGTGCTCCTGCCCCGGGGCGGTGGTCAGCCGGGAGGCGGCCCCGCCGGACTTGGGCATGACCCAGATGTCGCCGGCGTAGGCGAAGGCGATCTGGGTGGCCGAGACCGCAGGCTCCTGAACCAGCCGGGCGTCGAGCTGGGCGGACGCCGCGAGGGAAGAGAGTGTAAAGACGAGGGACGGAACGGCGAGCTTGAACAGACGCATCGAGACCTCCGAGAGGGTGGGCCCTACCCGCCGCCCACACCCCGTAGTCTACGCGGCGGGGGCCGCCAATGTTCCAATTCCGCGGCGGTGAGGGACGAGCGGGGGGACGAGGAGGGTGGGCGAGGGGAAGCGCGGCGCGCGAGCAGGACGCCGCTTCCTCTCGCTTCGCTCGTGAAGGCGATTCCTCCATCACGGATGTCCAATTGGTATTAGGGCCTCTCCAGCAGATACGCGAACCCCATCCCGCCGCCGATGCACATGGTGACGATGCCGCGCTTGGCCCTGCGCCGCTTGAGTTCGTGAAGGAGCTTCACGGTGAGGACGGCACCGGTGGCGCCCAGGGGGTGGCCGGTGGCGATGGCCCCGCCGTTCACGTTGGTCCTCTCGGGGTCCAGGCCAAGCTCGCGGCAGCAGTAAACCGACTGGCTCGCGAAGGCCTCGTTGATTTCGACGAGGTCAATGTCGTCCAGCTTCAATCCGGCTCTCTTGAGCAGCTTGGGGACCGCCCGCGCCGGGCCGATGCCCATCACCTCGGGGGGGACCCCGGCCGCGGCCCATTCCCGCACGTAGGCCAGCGGCTTGAGCTTCTTGGCCTTGGCGCGGGCCTCGCTCATGAGCAGCAGCGCCGCGGCGCCGTCGCTCACCTGGCTGCTGTTTCCGGCGGTGACGGTGCCCTCGGGGTCGAAGGCCGGCCTGAGCTTGGCGAGCCCCTCCAGGGTCGCGTCTGCGCGGGGCCCCTCGTCCGTGTCGAAGGTGAACTCTCTCCAGCCCCCGCCGTCGCAGGTGCGCACCTTCAGGGGGACGATCTCCTTCTTGAACTTTCCGGCGGCGAGGGCCGCCGCAGCGCGCTGGTGGGAGCGCAGGGCGAAGGCGTCCTGCTCCTCCCGTGTGATCTTGTAGCGGCGGGCCACGATCTCAGCGGTGGCGCCCATGGCCGTGTAGATGTGGGGGTTGGCCGCGAAGGCCGCGGGGTCGGCCATGAACTTGTTCCCCCCCATGGGGACTTGGCTCATGCTCTCCACCCCGCCGGCGACAGCCACTTCCAGGCTCCCCGCCCGGATCATATCGGCGCACCAAGCCACGGACTGGCTTCCCGAGGAGCAGAAGCGGTTGATGGTACATGCCGTGACCGTGTCGGGGAAGCCCGCCAGGAGGGTGATGATGCGGGCAACGTCCATTCCCTGCTCGCCCTCGGGCATGGCGCAGCCGAGCATGACGTCGTCCACCTCTCCCGGCTCCACGCCGGGGGCCCGCTCCAGAAGGGCCTTGAGGACAGGAGCCGCGAACTGCTCGGGACGGGTGTCCTTCAGGCTCCCCTTCTTGCCCTTGCCGATGGCGGTGCGAGCGGCGGCGACGATGACGGCTTCTCTCATGGAAGGCTCCTCAAACGGCCCGTGGCCGTCTCTACCCATCCTCAGTTTGGGCTCTTTCGCCCGCTCTCCGGCTCGCCCCGTCGCTCATTCGATCAGTTCCGCAGGGGTTTCCCCGTCTCCAGCATGTGTTGGATGCGGGCGACGGTCTTCTCCTCGCCGCAGAGGGAGAGGAAAGCCTCGTGTTCGAGCTCGAGGACGCGCTCCTCGGTCACGGGGCTGGCGACGGTCGTGTCCCCGCCGCACAGGATGTTGGCCACGTGGGTCCCCACCGTGACGTCGTGGTCGCTCGCCCAGTGGGTGAGCCGCATGTTGTGGAGGAGCATCTGGAAGGTGGCGAGCCCGTCCCGGCCCGGCAGGGCGTAGGTCCTGGGCAGGGGGGGGTGATAACCGCGCTCGGCGAGGGCCAGCGCCATCCGCTTCGCCGCGTGGAGCTGCCGCCCCCGTTGGATCTCCACATGGTCCCACGGCCGGAGGTACTTGAGCGAACGTGCCTCCTCGGCGGAGCCCGAGACCTTGGCCATGGCGATGGTCTCGAATGCCCTCTGGAGGAAGGGGAGGTTGGAGAGGACCGGTGCGTCTATGCCCTCGAGGACCCGGTCGAGCATGAAGAGGTGGCCGCCCCCCGCCGGGACCAACCCGACCCCCACCTCCACGAGTCCCATGTAGAGCTCGGCCTGCGCGCAGAGGGCGTCGCCCGCCATGGCTACCTCGGCGCCGCCGCCGAAGGTGAAGCCGAAGGGGGCGGTAACCACCGGGATCTTGGCCCTGCGCATCCCCATGGTGCCGGCCTGGAACCGGCGCACGAGGGCGGCGATGGCGTCCCACTGCTTCTCCTTCGCCGCCTCCAGCAGCATGGCGAGGTCGGCGCCGGCGCAGAACTGCTCGGCCTGGTGGTGGACCGCGAGACCGCGGAAGTCCTTCTCGGCGCGGGCCAGCCCCAGCGCCATCACCTCCACGACCTGGCCATCAATGGGGTTCAGCCTGGGCTGGCTGGCGGAGTGGAACTCGAGGCACGCCACGCCGTCACCCAGGTCCACGAGGGAGCCGCCGGCGTTGCCCAGGATTGGCGGCCGCTGGCGCTTGAGGTCCTTGAGGACGAGGAACGACTCGGGCCTGGGAACCGGCAGGTAGGCCTTGTCGCGCGGGCTGTAGAACTCCCGGCCGGCCTCCCCGTCGCGGTAGAAGGAGGGGAAGCCCGAATGGACCATCTCCCAGACCCAGCCCGGCACGTTGGCCCCCGACTCCTCCATCCTGTGGGCGGTCTCCTCCACGCCGAGGGCGTCCCAGGTCTCGAAGGGTCCGAGCTCCCAGTTGAAGCCCCATCGCAGCGCGGCGTCCACCGCAACCACGGTGTCCGCGATCTCGCCGAGCCGGTGGGCCGCGTAGGAGAGCGTCCCGTGGAGAATCCGACGGGCGAAAGCCCCGGCGCGGTCCTCGGCCCCCACGACGGCGCAGATCCGCGCGTCCGCTCCGGGGAGCTTCGAAGCGGCCTTCAGCGAGGGGAAGTCGCTCCTCTGCTCGGGGACGTAGTCGCCCAGGGCCGGGTCGAGCACCAGGAGCCGTCTCTTCCCGTCCGGGGTCTTTTCCATCTTGAAGAAGCCGGCGCCCGACTTGCGCCCCAGGGCTCCCCGGGCCACCATCCGCTCGAGCAGGGCGGGCGGCCGGAAGGTGTCGAGCGCCTCGTCCTGCGGGCAGCCGTCGAGAATGGTCCTCACCGCGTGAAGGAAGGTGTCGAGCCCCACCAGGTCCGCGGTTCCGAAGGAGGCGCTCGAGGCCCGTCCCAGGGCGGGGCCCGTGATGGCGTCGGCCTCGTCGAACCGGTAGCCCATCGCGAGGGCGGCGTGGAGGGTGGCCATCAGCCCGTAGACGCCGATGCGGTTGGCCACGAAGTTCGGCGTATCCTTCCCGTGGACGATTCCCTTGCCGAGCCTGAAGGTGCCGAAGCGGGCGATCTCCTCCACCACCGCGGGGTTGGTCTCCTCCCCCGCCACCAGCTCCAGCAGGTACATGTACCGCACCGGGTTGAAGAAGTGGGTCACCAGGAAGTTCCTGCGGAAGGCGTCGGAGCGTCCCTGGACCATGGCGGCGATGGAGAGCCCCGAGGTGTTGGAGGAGACCACCGTTCCCGGCCGGACCGCGGCTTCGACCTTCTCGAAGAGGGCCCGTTTCGCGTCGAGCCGCTCCACCACCGCCTCGATGACCCAGTCGCACTCGGCGAGCTTGGGGAGGTCGTCCTCGAAGTTGCCGGGGGTGGCAAGGGGCAGGAACTTGGGGTGGTAGAGGAGGGGAGGCTTGGCCCTAGCGAGGCCCTCCAGGGCCCTGTTGGCCAGGCGGTTTCTGAAGCGTGGGTCCCTCGTTGCCAGCCCCGCCTTCTTTTCCTCCTCGGAGAGCTCCTTGGGAACCATGTCCAGAAGCAGACACGGCACGCCGGCGTTGGCGAGGTGGGCCGCGATGCCCGCCCCCATCACCCCGGACCCCAACACCGCCACCCTCTCGATCCGCTCTCTCATCGAGGTCCTCCCCGCCCCGCGCGGAGGCGGGGCCGATGTCGTGGGTTCAAAGGACAGCGTACGCCTGCGGGGAAGGCAAGACAAGCCTGGAGGAGGATTTCTACCTGCCCCTTGCGGAATTTGAAGCGCAGGCCTATCGTTGACGGGGCGCGGGTGGGAGCCTTTCCGGGCCGCCCCCGCGCGAAACGCCCATGTTCGAAGACGTCAAGGCCATCTACCGCAACGACCCGGCGTGCAGGAACCTCGAGTTCCTGCTCTATCCCTCCCTGCACGCTATCGTGGTTCACCGATACCTCATCCACCCCCTCTACCGGCTCGGCGTGCCCTTCTTTCCCCGTTTGCTCTCCCAGGTCGCACGGTTCTTGACGGGGATGGAGATCCACCCCGGGGCGAGGATTGGACCGGGGTTCTTCTGCGACCACGGGGCCGGGGTGGTGATCGGTGAGACCGCCGTTATCGGCGCCCGCTGCGTGCTCTTCCACGGCGTCACCCTAGGAGGCACGGGCAAGCACACGGGCAAGCGCCACCCTACCGTGGGCGACAACGTCTTTATCGGGACCCACGCCACGATCCTCGGGCCGGTCCGGATCGGGGACGACAGCCGCATCGGCGCGGAGGCGGTGGTGATCAACCGGGACGTGCCGGCCAACTGCAGCGTGGTGGGTTCGCCGGCGTACATCGTCAAGCGGGACGGGAAGAAGGTCCACGAGCCGTTGCCGGTCTCGGTCTACCACATGGAGGACCGGGAGCGGGAGGCGCGGGAGAACGGCGGGAACGGATAAAGACCGCCGTCCCGCGGCTGTGTTCTATTTCGGGATAGGCTCTTAAAACTCCTCGATTCGTGCGATGTCCACGGACCCCTCGCGGGGGTCTACGAGCAGGGGCTTCCGGCGGGGGATCTCCAGGGTGTAGCTGCAGTCGTCCGGAGTCCGAACCGGTTCGCCGTCGGGGTCGAAGACGTAGTTGCCCGCCCCGGCGAAGGGTTCCTTGGGGGAGTCCGAGGCGGCCACGCAGCACCCCAGGACGAAGACGCCGTTCTCCACGGCCCTGGCCCGCAGCAGCGTCCGCCAGACGTGGTCGCGCCGCCAGGGCCACCAAGCCACCGCCACCAGGGCCGTGCAGCACCCCTTCAGGACGAGCGACCGGGCCTGTTCGGGAAACCGCAGGTCGTTGCAGTTGATGAGCCCCACCCTGGCGGCGCCGAGGTCCACGGCGGCGTAGCGGTCGCCGGGGTCCCAGAGCCGCCGCTCGTGGTTGGGCTCGAAGAGGTGGACCTTGTCGTAGCGGGCCACCTCGGCGCCGCCCCGCCAGACGGTCATCCGGTTGCGGCGCTCCTCGGTGAAGGAGCCGAAGAAGAAAACTGTGGCGGGGTGGTCCGCGGAGAGCCCGGCGAAGAGACGGCGGGCGGCGGCGGGCTCCGCCGTCCGCGTGTAGCCGGCGAGGAAGCTCTCGGGGAACACCGCCCAGTCTGCGCCGGCCCGGGCGGCGGCGGCGGCCTCGGCGGCGCACCGCTCGAGGTTCGCCGCCACCTCGCCGCAGACCCAGCGGGAGAGGTGGACCTTCATCCTGTCAAGATACCACGGAGGGGCGGCCGGGAGGTCAGTGGGTCTCCGATTCCGAGGTGATCCACCGGGCCGCCAGGAAAAGGAGTCCCATGGCGGCGTAGCCGGCGGCCCAGGGCCAGGCGGGGACGAGGTCGAAGGCCGTGTCGCCAGGCGTCCACCGGTAGCCGTGCATGAGGCCGAGGGCCGAGAGGAGCGCCCCGGCGAAGGCCCAGAGCGCCGCCCGGGCGAAGCGGCGCTCCAGGACGGCCACCGTGGCGGCGGCCAGGATCATGGCGCTGAAGATGAACCCCTGCTCGAGGGCGAAGGCGCCGTGGATCCAGGTGTCGGAGCCCTGGAACGACTTCACGAGGTCGGGGGAGAAGGGGCGGTCCGCGGTGCCCATCCCCGCGGCCCGCAGGCCGTTCTTGGCCATCATGGCGCCCCAGGCGGCGAGGGCCGGGAAGAGTCCGACGACGACGGCGGGGGCGTGCTCGCGCGGCGTGGCCGAGAAAGCCTGGGCCGAAATGACCACGCCGATCCAGAGGACGATCGCCATCCCCGCGTCCACCGGCACCACCCAGGCGATGTAGGAGAAGGTTCCGGTCAGGCAGACCGCGGTGAAGAAGAGGCCGTTGAGGGTGCTGTAGCCCGCCCGGGCCCCCAGCGCCTTCCAGCCGGGGTGGCCGATGTAGAGCGTGGTGGGAAAGCAGGAGCCGAAGAGGGCGGCGGCCACGGTGCCGATGCCGTTCACGGCGAGCGACGGCGCGGTGGGATAGCTGTCCCCCGCGGCCTCCGCCGATTCGATATTCTGGAGCGATCCCACGAGGGTGAAGAGCCCCATGGGGAGGATGACCGAGAGATAGGCGAGCCAGTCGGGCCGGGCCAGGGCCGAGAGGAGGTCGCCCGCCGCCAGTACCGGCGGGTAGAAACCCGCGCCCGACGGGGCGGCGGCCCCCGGGGCGATGCCGGTGGCCCAGGCCAGCACGGTGCCGACGGCCACCGCCACCAGCCCGCCGGGCAGGCCGCCCCTGAACTTCACCCGGCCGAAGTAGGTTAGCAGGATGACCCCCAGCGTCGCGAGCCCCACGAGCGGGCGGGCGAAGGTGCGGAACAGGAAGCCGAGTGAAATGAAGCCGAGGGCGATTCCCGACAGGGTGGCCAGGAGCGCCGCGCGCGGGGTGGCCTTGCGGATGCGCTCGGCCACGAAGGCGCCGCCGAACTCGATGAGCCCCGAGGCGACGGTGGCCACGAGCCCCGCCCGCCACGCGGCCCGCGCCGGGTCCGGGTCTCCCGCCGCTTGGGCGGCGAGCTTGGCGGGGAGCATGACGAGAAAGACGAAGGCGAAGAGGGAGACGGTGTTGATCCCATAGGGGAGGGCGCAGACGTCGGCGCGCCCCGTGCGGGCGGCAAGCCGCCTCGCCTGCCAGGCGTAGTAGAGGTTGCCCACCAGCAGGGAGACGGCGACGCCGGGCAGGACCCGGCCGTAGAGCAGCGCGTGGGGGAAGCCCAGAACGCCGCCGCAGAGCGCTTCGATGAGCAGGATCTGGACGAGGTTGTCCAGCGCGAGCCCGAAGAAGCCGTCCACATCGCCCCGGACGAACCAGCGCATAAGACCCCGTCCCAGTGTAGCAGAAGGTCTGGGAGCTCTTACGCGCGGTGAGGGCCGCCACCGGGACGCAAAAGGGGCGGGCCCGCGGGCCCGCCCCGTGGGGTCGGAAGGCGCCCCCTGCTACTTCTGCGCCTGGGAGGCGGAGAGGGCGGCCATGTGGACGATCTCCCGCACGTCGTCGTCGTAGGAGACCACGTTGATGGGGTACTCGAGGCCCACGAGCATGGGCCCGATCACCTCGCCCCTGCCCACGTAGGCCATGAGCTTGTAGGCGATGTTCCCGCTCTGGAGGTCCGGGAAGACGAAGACGTTGGCGTTGCCCTGGACCTTGGACTGCGGGTAGTTGGCCCTGCTCCAGTCGGGCAGCACCGCCACGTCCCCGTGCATCTCGCCGTCCACGCAGAGCTCCGGGTGCTTCTCGTGAAGGTAGGCCACCGCGTCGCGCACCTTGCGGGCCTTCGGGTGGTTGTTGTCGCCGAAGTTGGAGAAGGAGAGCATGGCGACGCGGGGCTCCATCCCGAAGTGGCGGGCCACCGCGGCGGCCTGCAGGGCGATCTCCACCAGCAGCCGGACGTCGGGCTCCACGTTCACCGTGGTATCGGCGCAGAGGAAGACCTTTCCCTCCTTCAGGATCAGGTGCATGCCGCAGGCGCGGCTGATGCCGGGCTTGAGGGGGACCAGCGGCAGGACGTTGCGGATGGTGTCCACGTAGGGCGAGCTGGCGCCGGCCACCATCCCGTCGGCCATCCCGGTGCGCAGCATCATGGTGCCGAAATGGATGGGCTGGCGCACGAGGTGCCGCGCCTTGTTGACGTTGACGCCGTGGCGTCCGCGCAGGCGGTGGAGCTCTGCGGCGAACCGGTCGAGGTGCTCGCTGGCGCGCGGGTCGTGGACGTCCACCTTGGAGAGGTCGAGCCCCGCCGCCTCGGCTCCCCTGGCGACGCAGGCGCGGTCCCCGAGCAGGACGGGGCGGGCGAGCCCCTCCTCGACGATCTCCCGGCAGGCCTGGAGGACCTTGGGCTCCTCGCCCTCGGGGAAGACCACCCGCTTGGGACTCTTGCGGGCCTTGGTGTGGATCGTGCGCATCACCTCGCTGCTCTTGCTCGTCATCCCCTCCAGGCGGCCGCGGTAGGCGTCCCAGTCGGTGATCGGGTGCAGGGCCACTCCGGTCTCGCAGGCGGCCTTCGCCACGGCGGGGGCCTCCCAGTAGAGGACGCGCGGGTCGAAGGGCTTGGGGATGATGTACTCGGGCCCGAAGGTGAACCTCTGGCCGCCGTAGGCCGCCGAGACGTTCTCCGGCACGGGCTCCTTCGCCAGGTGGGCGAGGGCGCGCGACGCCGCGAGCTTCATCTCCTCGTTGATGGCCGTCGCGCGCACGTCGAGGGCGCCGCGGAAGATGAAGGGGAAGCCCAGCACGTTGTTGACCTGGTTCGGATAGTCGGAGCGCCCCGTCGCCATGATCACGTCCTTGCGGGCCTCCTTGGCGTCGGGATAGGTGATCTCGGGATCGGGGTTGGCCATGGCGAAGACGATAGGGTTCTTGGCCATGGAGCGGACCATGTCCTGCGTCACGAGTCCCTTAACCGAGCAGCCCAGGAAGACGTCCGAACCCTTCATGGCCTCCGCGAGGGTCCGCAGCTGAGTATTCTGCGCGAAGTACTCCTTGAAGGGGTTCATGCCCTCCTTCCGTCCCTTGTAGACCACGCCCTTCGTGTCTACGAGGAGAAAGTTGTCGCGCGGCACGCCGAGAAGCTCGTAGAACTTGGCGCACGCGATCGCCGCGGCCCCCGCCCCCGAGACTACCACCTTCAGGCTCTTGATGTTCTTGCCCGAGATTTCGCACGCGTTCAGAAGGGCGGCCCCCGAGATGATGGCGGTGCCGTGCTGGTCGTCGTGGAAGACGGGGATCTTCATCGTCTTCTTGAGGGTTTCTTCGATGTAGAAGCACTCGGGCGCCTTGATGTCCTCCAGGTTGATCCCGCCGAACGTGGGCTCGAGAAGCTGGGCCACCTTGATGACCTCGTCCGGGTCGTGGGTGGCGACCTCGATGTCGAAGACGTCCACGTGGGCGAACCGCTTGAAGAGGACCCCCTTGCCCTCCATCACGGGCTTTCCCGCCAGCGCGCCGATGTCGCCGAGGCCCAACACGGCCGTCCCGTTGGAGAGGACCGCCACGAGGTTGCCCTTCGACGTGTACTTGTAGGCGTCCTCGGGATTCTTCTCGATCGCCAAGCAAGGCACGGCGACGCCCGGCGTGTAGGCCAGCGAGAGGTCCCGCGCGGTGAGACAGGGCTTGGTCGGAACGACCTCGACCTTGCCCGGCTTGAGCCCAAAGTGATATTCCAACGCTTCTTCGTCGCGGATCGCCATAGCGGGACCTCCCTCGTCTGGTTTTGGTCTGTTCCGCGCGGCGCCGCGCGGC
>JAKAIJ010000275.1 GCA_021814355.1 Acidobacteriota bacterium | reverse complement strand
GCCGCGGGAACGATCTCGGCCAGAATCTCGGCGGCACTTTTTCCTTTGACGTCTCGGGTGAATCCCACGCAGGGACCCTTGGGGCCTTGGACCTCCGTGCAGTCGGCCAGCGCGACGCCCTGCTTTCGCGCGAAGCCTTCGGCGGCCTTGGTCCACGCGCCCGAGGCGTCCCTGGCGATGCTCATGGCGGGGCCCGCGACGGTCTCAGTCCGGTCTTCCTGGCGCTCGGGAAGCCCCTCGATCAGGAAGCCGATCCGGCGCGGTGCGGCGATGAGCTTCATCCCATCCATGAGCATCCAGACGGGATTACTCCTATGAAAGGCAAACATAGGTCCCTCTGGAGGGGGAGCGGAAGAGCGCAGACCATTCTTCTGTAACGCTTCCGAGACGTTGTGGCCCAGGTTCACGGCGAGGTCCCAAACCATCCCCGCGGGAATCTCTTCGGTGCCGATCTCGAGGAGGAAGTCAGCCACGGGCCGCCTCCTTCTCCGTCTGGAACTGCTTCACATACGCTTCCGCGGCGGCGCAGGCCAGCCTCCGGACGCGCTTGATGTAGTCGGCGCGGGCGGCCACCGAGATCGCCCCGCGGGCGTCCAGGATGTTGAAGGCGTGGCTCGCCTTCAGGCAGAAGTCGTAGGCGGGCAAATAGAGGCCCTTCTCCAGAAGGCGCCTGCTCTCGCCCTCGTACTCGTCGAACCACCGCATGGCGAGGTCCGTGCGCGCCTCCTCGAAGTCGTAGACGGAGAACTGCCGCTCCGCCTCTCGCCGCATGTCGCCGTAGGTGAAGCGCTCGTTCCACGGGATCTGGTAGATGTCGCCAATCCCGTTGAGGAACATGCAGAGGCGCTCGATGCCGTAGGTGATCTCGACGGTGATCGGTTTCAGCTCGAAGCCGCCCGCCTGCTGGAAGTAGGTAAACTGCGTGATCTCCGTCCCGTCCAGCATCACTTGCCAGCCCACGCCCCAGGCGCCGAGCGTGGGGGCCTCCCAGTTGTCCTCCTCGAACTTCAGGTCGTGGTCCTTCAGCACGATGCCAAAGGATTCCAGGCTCGCGAGATAGCGCTCCTGGATGTCGCCGGGGCTGGGCTTCACGATGACCTGGAACTGGTGGTGCTTCTCCACGCGCTGCGGGTTCTCGCCGTAGCGCCCGTCGCGCGGGCGCCGGCAGGGCTCCACGTAGGCGGAGGCATAGGGCAGGGGGCCGAGTACGCGCAGGAAGGTCTCGGGGTTCATCGTCCCCGCCCCCTTTTCGAGGTCGTAGGGCTCGGCGATGAGGCACCCCTCGCGCGCCCAGAATGCCTTCATCCGTTCAATCAGCGCTTGCATCGTCAGCATCGGCGGTCTCCAGGGGCTCGGATGCGGCGAGCGGCCTCCCGAGGAAGGCCGCCAGACCCGAGTGTACCACAGGGCGCAACGCGGCGGCCGCGGCGCGGGAAGAGTCCGCGGGAGCGATCTCGGCGAGGGGCCTCCGGAGGATGGCCGCCAGCAGCCGCTCCGCCTCGGGGCCCAGCGGGAACAAGGTCCCGCGAACACCGGCCCGGCAGGTGCGGCAGAGCCAGCCGCCGTGGCCAGGGTCGTAGTGGAGCGGGCGCGGGTCGGCGCCGCAGGCCACGCAACGGTGGGGCGGAGGGAGGACGCCGTGCAGCCGGAGGAACCAGAGGGCGAAGTAGAGCCAGGCGAGGCGGGGTTCGGCGCCCGCGCGCATCCCGGCGAGGACCGTCCCCACGAGCCGGAAGGTCTCCTCCTCGGCGCTTCCCTCGGGCAGGCCGCGCTGGAGCACCTCCTGCACGGCCATGAGCGCGGCCGCGCAGGGCCAGCGCCCGTAGAGGTCGAGGGAGCCCTCCAGAAGGTCCGCCGTGCGGAGCTGGCCCAGCGCCGCGTGCTCCTTGCGGACCACCTCCACGGCCACCCGGGAGAGCGGTTCGAGGGCGCCCGACAGGGGGGACTTCATCCGCCGCGCCCCCTTGGCCACGGCCTTCACCACGCCGTGGTCGCGGGTGAAGAGGGTGACGATCCAGGAGGACTCGGTGAGGGGGGTGCGCCCGAGGACGAAGGCCTCGGAGCGGAGGGTCTCCACGGCTAAGGGGCCGCGCGCCCGGTCCCCGCGAGGCCCAGGCCGAGCAGGAAGAAGAGGAGGGTCGCCACCTCCGCGTCGCCGCCGTTGAACTCGAAGAACCCACCCGCGAGGAAGGCGGCGAACGCGGCGAGCAGACCGTAGCGCAGCCGCGGGTCGGGATGGCGGGCGAGCGCCCGGAGCGTCGCGCCGGCGAAGGCGAGAAAGAGCAGCAGGCCCACGGCGCCCGAGTGGAGGGCGATCATGAGGTAGAGGTTGTGGGCGTGGCTCGTGGTCTCGAACCCGGCGGGCGCCCCGGGGTGGCGGACGAACTGGGCGTAGGGGGCGCGGTAGGGCGGCGAGAGGGCCGGGTAGGTGTCGGGCCCCCAGCCCAGAAGGGGCCGGTCCCGCCACATGTGGAGACCGGAGATCCAGAGGTAGATCCGCTCGGCGTTGCTGGCGTTGGAGGCGTCGAAGGTGCTCAGGGCCCGCGCGCGCAGCGCCTCGGGGCCCGCGGCCAGGAGAAGCGCCGCGGCCAGCGCCGCGGCGAGGCCGCCCCCGGCCACCCAGCGCCGCCCCTTTCCCCAGAGCAGGCAGGCGGCGGCGGGCAGGGCGGCTAGCCAGTAGGTGCGCGTAAGGCTCGTCACGAGGCCGGCGCACGCCGAGAGCGTCCCCGCGGCCCAGGGCCAGCGAGTCTTCCAGGGGAGATTCGTGTAGAGCAGCAGCCCGGCGAGGAAGAACCCCGCCACCGAGAGGACGCCGCCGAAGGTGAGGTGGTGGCTGAAAAAGCCCGCGGCGGGGTCCGCGAGGGCGCGGCCCCGGGGATGGAGCAGGTCGTCGTAGCGGTAGGCGCCGCGGACGAACTCCGCCGCCGCCGCCGCCGCCGCCGCGAACGCCGAGAAGCCCATCACCGCGCCGAACCGGCCGAGCCTCTCGCGCAGAGCCTCCGGGAGCGCGCTCGCCGTCAGCAGCGCGGTCCAGGACCAGAGGTGGAGGACGCCCGGGAGGGCGAGGTCGCGGCGCGGGCTCGCGAGGGCCGCCACCGCGGTCCACCCGAAGAAAGCCAGCAGGAGGAGCGCGGGGAGCCCGGGGCGCCAGCGCCCCGTGGCGAGCCGGTAGAGGAAGAAGAGGGTCAGCCCCCCGAGCGCCGCGTTGAGGGCCGCCAGGCT
>JAKAIJ010000274.1 GCA_021814355.1 Acidobacteriota bacterium | reverse complement strand
CGGAGAAGATGGCCACGGGGATCTGCTGGGTGGTCTCCTCGGACTTGAGGAGCTTCAGGACCTCCCAGCCGTCCATCCGGGGCATATTGAGATCGAGCAGGATGAGCTGGGGGTGGAGGTTCCTTGCGATGGTCAGGCCGATCTCGCCCGAGAGGGCCTTGGCCACAATGTACCCCGACTCGGAGAGGACCGCGTCCACGATGTCGAGCAGGTCGGGGTTGTCGTCGATCACGAGGATCGTCTCTTTCTTCCCCATGAATTGAACCGTAACCTTCGCCATCGTATATATGGCAGAGCCCGCGGGTTGTCAAGCTCCCCGGGGGGCGGGCGCTGGCCCGGGGGGAAATGACACACGGCTTAGCGGCGGGGTGGACGGCCCCCCCGCTCACGGTCCCCGCCGCGGGGCCGGCGGTCCCGGTCGCCGCCGCGGTCCCGGTCCCCACCCTCCCGACGCTTGGGCTCCACGTAGCCCTCGGGCTTGGGCAGGAGGGCCTTGCGCGAGAGGCGCAGCTTGCCGCCGCGCTCGTAGTCCAGCAGCTTTACCTCGAGGACGTCGCCGACCTTCAGCAGGTCGTCCACGTTCTCGACGCGCTTCCAATCGAGCTCGGAGACGTGCAGGAGCCCGTCCTGGCCCGGCAGGATCTCCACGAAGGCCCCGTAGGCCTCCACGCGTCGGACCGTTCCGGTGTAGACCTTGCCCACCTCGGGTTCCTCCATCTGGGAGCGGATCATCGAGATGGCTTTCTCGGCCATGGCGGAGTCGGTGGAGGCGACGGTCACCGTGCCGTCGTCCTCGATGTTGATGTCCACCCCCGTAGCCTCCTGGATCCCGCGGACGTTCTTGCCTCCGGGGCCGATGAGCTCCCCGATCTTGCTCTTGGGGATGATGACGGTGTAGATGCGGGGCGCGTAGGCGCTGATCTCGGGGCGCGGGGCCGCGAGCGTGCCCGCCATGATTTCGAGCAGGTGCAGCCGGCCGACGCGGGCCTGAGCCAGCGCCTGGCGCATGATGTCCGAGGAGATGCCGCTTACCTTGATGTCCATCTGGAGCGCGGTGATGCCCGCCGCCGTGCCGGCCACCTTGAAGTCCATGTCGCCGTAGTGGTCCTCGAGGCCGGCGATGTCGGAGAGAATGGCGAACCGGCCGCCCTCCATGACGAGTCCCATGGCCACGCCGGCCACGGGGGCCTTGATCGGCACCCCCGCGTCCATGAGGGCCAGGGTCGCGCCGCAGATGGTGGCCTGAGAGGAGGAACCGTTGGACTCGAGGATGTCCGAGACCACCCGCAGGGTGTAAGGGAAGGACTTCTCGTCGGGGATGACCGGGAAAAGGGCGCGCTCCGCAAGGGCGCCGTGGCCGATCTCGCGGCGGCCGGGGCCCCGCAGGAATTTCACCTCGCCCACGCTGAAGGGCGGGAAGTTGTAGTGGAGCAGGAAGTGCTTCTCGGTGCCCTCGAGCAGCCCCGAGAGGCGCTGGCGGTCGTCGGCGGTACCGAGGGTGCAGTTGGCCAGCGCCATGGTCTCGCCCCGGGTGAAGAGGGCCGAGCCGTGGGTTCGCGGCAGGACGCCCACCTCGCACCAGACGGGGCGGATCTCGTCGAAGAGGCGGCCGTCGGCCCGGCGCCCCTCCTGGAGCAGGAGCGCGCGGAAGGTCTTCACCAGCACCTCGTGGGCCAGCTCCTTGGCCTCGGCGAGGCGGGCCTCGTCCTCGGCTCCGTAGCCGGCGAGGAGGTCCTCCGTCACCTGGTCGAGGGCCTTGTACATGGCGAGCTTGCCCTTCGTGGCCATGGCCTCCCGGAAGGCGGCCGCGGTCTTGGCCTCCACCTCGGCGGCGTGGGCCGGGTCGCGGGCGGGCGGGGGGACCTCCGCCTTCTGGACGCCGAGGCGGCCGAAGAGCTCCTCCTGGGCGGCGACGATGCGGCGGATCTCGGCGTGGGCCAGTTCGAGGGCCTGGACCATCTGCTCCTCGGAGAGCTCCTTGGCCCCGGCCTCCACCATCACGATGGCCTCCCGGGTGCCCGCCACGACGAGGTTGAGGGCGCTCTGGTCCATCACCTTCATGGAGGGGTTCACCACGAGCCGGCCGTCAAGCATGCCGATGCGGACGGCGCCGACGGGGCGTGTGAAGGGGATGGGGGAGCAGTAGAGGGCGAAGGAGGCGCCGTTGATGGCCATGACGTCGGGGGCGTTCTCGAAGTCCGTGGAGAGCACCATCGCGATGACCTGGGTCTCCTTGTGGTAGCCGTCGGGGAAGAGGGGGCGCATGGGGCGGTCAATCATCCGGCTGACGAGGACCTCGCCGTCGGTGGGCTTGCCCTCGCGCTTGTAGAAGCCGCCCGGGAACTTCCCGCCGGCGTAGGTGTACTCGCGGTAGTCCACGGTGAAGGGGAGGAAGTCAATCCCGACCCGGTCGCGCTTGTCCATGCCGGCGGTGACCAGCACCACCGAGTCGCCGTAGCGGACCCACATGGCGCCGTGGGCCTGTTTGGCCACCTTCCCCGTGGAGAAGCGCAGCGCGCGCCCCCCGACCTCGATTTCGACGGACTGCTCCTGGTACATAGTTGGTCCTCTTCTCGGGCTGCACGCGAGCCCGTGGAACCCGGGGCACCGGGTATGGCGGGGGGCGGCTACTTGCGGAGGCCGAGGCGCGAGATCACGTCGCGGTAGCGCTCGATGTCCCGGTCCTTGAGGTAATTCAAGAGCCGGCGGCGCTTCCCGACCAGCATCAGGAGCCCGCGCCGGGTGCTGAAGTCCTTGCGGTGCGACTTCATGTGCTCCGTGAGGCTGTTGATCCGCTCCGTGAGGAGCGCGATCTGGACCTCGGGGGAGCCGGTGTCGGCGGCGCTCTTGCGGTACTGCTCGATCGTGGCCTTCTTCTGCGTGGCTTCCATCGTGTGCCTTTCTCTCCGCGCTCTCTCTTCGTAGGGGCGCTATTCTCTCAACCCCTGAATAGTAACACGGTTGCGGCCGGGTGTAAAGACGGCCGGGGAGCGCCCGCGCCTTGCGCTGCCCCCGCCGATTGGCTATGCTTACCGCAGGAGTCCCCCATGTGCCCGGAAGGTGAGATCAACCTCGCGGAGAAGATCAAGGAAAACCCCGTCCTGCCGGTGCTTCCCCTGCGGAACACGTTGCTCTACCCCGACATGATCATCCCCCTGGCGGTCGGGCGCGAGCGGTCCCTGAAGGCCGTCGAGCAGGCCACCCGCCAGGAGGGCTACCTTGTCATCGTGGCC
>JAKAIJ010000273.1 GCA_021814355.1 Acidobacteriota bacterium | reverse complement strand
GAAGCCCGGCGGCCTGCGCGAAGGAGATGTTTTCGTCGTGGCCGCTCTCCGCCTTGGTGGAGGGGGTGAAGACGGGCTCGGGAAGCTCGTCGCTCTCCCGCAGGCCCGCGGGCAGCGGGATGCCGCACACCGCCCCGGTTTTCCGGTAGTCGTTCCACCCGGAGCCCGACAGGTACCCGCGGACGATGCACTCGACGGGGAGCATCCGGGCCTTGCGGGCGAGGGTGAAGCGGCCGTCGAGCGTCTCCCGGTGGCGGCGGAGCGCGGGCGGAAGGTCCGAAGCGTCCACGCTCACCACGTGGTTTCTCACGAGGGACGTGGTGTTCTTGAACCAGAAGTCCGAGAGCAGGTTTAGCACGCGCCCCTTGTCGGGAATCCCCTCGGGCAGGACGTGGTCGAAGGCCGACAGCCGGTCGGTCACCACGATCAGCAACCTCTCCCCGAGGTCGTAGACGTCCCGCACCTTTCCGCGGGAGACGAGGGGCGCTTCGGGGAACTCCGTCCGCGTGACCACGGGCCTCATGGTCCCTCCTTCGTTTTCGGCGCGGCGGGCGCGGGGACCGCGGGCCGCAGAGGGGCGTTTACGCAGGTGACCCGCACGCGGTTTCCTTCGCGCGCGACCGAGAGGCCGTCCTTCCCGGCCAGGACCCCGGCGAACTCCTCGGCGTCGGTCCGGCTGTCCCAGACGGTCTCCCAGAAGAACCCCGTGCGGCCGTCGGGGGCGCGGAAGAGGGCGTAGGCGTCGCCCCCCCAGCCGGCGGCGGCGCGGGTCGCCTCCGCCTCCGGGACGCCCCAGGCCTTGAGCACGAGGCGCGTGTCGAACTCCCCCCAGACTCCGCCGTGGAGGCGGGTCCAGCCCGCGAGCGGCGAGCCCTCGGGCAGGCGCGCCTCCACCGCCAGCGGCGGGTCCTGCCCCGCCAGGTACTTTTCGGGGTGGAGCACCTGCTCCATGGAGGCGGGCGGGTGGCGGTAGAGGTCGTCGAGCCCCGCCGTGCCCCGCTTCTCCACCACTGCCTTCACCAGCGAGTACCCCCCGAGGTAGGCGATGAGCAGGTTCTCCTGGAGGTATTCGGGGTATCCGCCCAGGAGGTTCTTTCCGGCTCCCATGGTGGTCACGAGGTCGGCCATCTTCGCCTCCTGGGCGGGGGTGGCCTTCAGGGCTTCCACGGCGTAGCGGAACATGACCCAGGTGGCGTCGCCCTCGGCCACGCAGCGGGCGGCGCCCGCCCGGTCCCCGTTCTCCTTGTCCTCGAGCGGCAGGAGGGCGAGGAGGCCGAGCCGCTGGTCCACGAGCGCGTGGTCCAGCTCGTGGATGAGGAAGAGGTCCCGGACCGAGAAGTCCTCCGGGAGGGGGAGCCCCTCAAGAGGGTCCTCCTCGAGCCCGGAGCCGGCGTTCTCGGCGAGAAAGAGGGTCTTGCCGCGGGGGTCGTAGAATCCCACCACCTGGCTGTCGAGAAGGTCCCTCAGCGCCCGCCTCAGGTCCATCTTGCGGGGCACGAGCCCGAAGGCCTTGAGGGCCGCCTCTTCGCCCGCCCACTCGGGCGAGGAGGTCTCCCGGTCCACCTCGTCCCTCACCTTCCGGCGCATGGCCGCGTCGTCCAGGACCCGCGTGGCCACCGGGGACCGGAAGGTGAGCCCCCGGATCGCCTCGGCGCGGCGCTCGAGCGGGCCGAGTTCCGGGGCGCCCTCCCGGCAGGCGAGGGCGGCGCAGGCGAAGAGCAGAAGGAGCGGGCGCGGCCTCATGGAGTCATTTTAACCCGGGCGGAACGAGGCTGCCTCTTCCCGTCTGGCGTAGGCCCCGGGCGCGCTCCTCGCGGTCACGGGCACGTCCCCGCGAGGTCCTGGGGCCGGTCGCACCCCGCCACGCCCGCCGCCTCGGGCCGCTCGGCGTAGGCGGCGCCGTCGAACCTCTGTCCGTAAGAGCCCTCCTTCGCGGCGTTCTGCCCCACGACCACGAAGTAGAGCCAGCCGCCCGGCGCCGGGGTTCCGGGGTCGAAGGCGGCCCGTCCGGTGTTTCCGAGGCCGCAATAGACGGCGCTCCAGCCCGGCGCCCCGGCGATGGGCCCCGTCCCCCCGTAGACCGCCGTGTCGAGGGCGCCGCAGGCGGGGGTGTAGGCGAGGACCACCGCGCTCCCCGCGCCCTTGGCGCAGGTCAAGGGCGCCCCCGCGGGGCTCGCCTCCTTCGGAACAGGGGCGGCGCCAACGGTGCAGGTCTGGAAGGGCAGGGGTCCGCGGGGCATGGCTCCCAGCACCGCGGCGTTCGCGTCCTCGGCGCCGCTGGAGCCGTCCACCGAGCAGACGACGTAGTAGTAGGTGGTCCCGTTGGAGAGCGCCGCGTGGTCCGCGTAGCCCGTGCCCGCGAGGCCCGCCGCGATCAGGTTGGCGGGTCCCGGGACGAAGGAGGCGGAGGTGCCCCGGTAGACGCGGTAGGTGACGGGCCCGCCGCAGTAGGCGGTGGCGGGCGCCCAGGAGAGGCTCAGGGTGCAGGTGGAGTTGAGGGGGGCCGTCACCGACCCCACTCCGGCGAAGACGGGGGCCATGGTGCAGGGGCCCGCGGGCCGGGCCGAGACCTCCGCCGAGTCCGGCGACTCGCAGAGCAGGTAGCTGCGGACCACGTAGTAGTAGGTGACCTGCCCCGAGACCGGCGCGTCGGTCATCGAGATGGCCGGCGCCGCCACGGTCCGGGCGAGCGCGTAGGGGCCGCCGGGGGCGAGGCCGCGGTAGACGCGGTACTCGGGGACGCCCGCCACGGCGTTCCAGGAGAGCGCCACGGAGTTGGTGCCGGGCGCGGCCGCAAGGCCCGACGGGGCCGCGGGGTAGCCCAGCGCCACGTCCACCGTGGCCGGGCCGGTCCCCACCGCGACGGTGCGGGTCTCGGTGCAGTAGCCGGGCATGGAGAAGGTGAGGTGGTAGGTGGCGTTGGCCGCGGCGAGCCAGTGGTAGAGGCCCCGCGCGTCGGCCCTGCGGGGCTGTTCGCCGTGAGTGAAGGAGACCTCCTGGACGCTCACGGCGGCGGCGAGCGGCTGTCCGGTCCCCGCGTCCGTCACCTTCCCGCGGATCTGCGGCGCCGTAAGCGTCTTGTCGAGGAAGTACTGCCACGCGGTCCGATGGCGCTGGACCGTGACGTCGCGGTAGACGGCATAGCTGGGCTGGAAGGAGGCGGAGTTCACCTCGATGACGTAGGCGTAGGTCCCGTACCGGCCGTACTGGGTGTCCACGCTCCCGCCGTCCGCC
>JAKAIJ010000272.1 GCA_021814355.1 Acidobacteriota bacterium | reverse complement strand
GAGACCGTGCCCACCAGGACCGGCTGGCCCTTGCCGTTGCACTCGGCGATCTCGTCGGCGGCCGCCTCCCACTTCTCGCCCTCGGTGCGGTAGACGAGGTCGGCGTTGTCCGCGCGCACCATCGGCCTGTTGGTCGGGATGACCACCACGTCCAGCTTGTAGATCTTGTCGAACTCGGCGGCCTCGGTGTCGGCGGTGCCGGTCATGCCCGCGAGCTTCTCGTAGAGGCGGAAGTAGTTCTGGAAGGTGATCGTGGCCAGGGTCTGGTTCTCGGCCTGGATCTTCACCCCCTCCTTGGCTTCGATGGCCTGGTGGAGGCCGTCGCTCCATCGCCGCCCGGGCATGACGCGGCCGGTGAACTCGTCCACGATGACCACCTCGCCCTCCTTGATCATGTACTCCACGTCGAGGTGGTAGAGCTTGTGGGCCAGCAGCGCCTGGCTGAGACAGTGGAGAATCTCCATGTTGGAGGGGTCGTAGAGGTTGGCGAGGCCGAGGAGCTTCTCGCAGCGGGCGATACCCTCCTCCGTGAGGGTCGCCGTCCGCTGCTTCTCGTCCACCTGGTAGTCCTTCTCCTTTTGGAGGTGGGGGATGATGCCGTTGGCGGCGTAGTACTTGTCCACGCGCTCTTCCGAGGGGCCGGAGATGATCAGCGGCGTGCGGGCCTCGTCAATGAGGATCGAGTCCACCTCGTCCACCACCGCGTAGTGGTGGCCGCGCTGGACCATGTCCTCCAGGCGGTACTTCATGTTGTCGCGCAGGTAGTCGAACCCGAACTCGTTGTTCTGGCCGTACGTGATGTCGGCGTTGTAGGCAACCTGGCGCTCGGCGTTGTCCATCTCCTGCTGGATGCAGCCCACGGTGAGGCCGAGGAACCGGTAGACCTGGCCCATCCAGTCGGCGTCGCGCCGGGCGAGGTAGTCGTTGACCGTCACCACGTGGACGCCGCGCCCGGTGAGGGCGTTCAGGTAGACGGGCAACACCGCCACGAGGGTCTTGCCCTCGCCGGTCTTCATCTCGGCGATCTTGCCCTGGTGGAGGACCATCCCGCCGACGACCTGCACGTCGAAGGGGCGCATGCCGAGGACCCGCAGGGAGGCTTCGCGGGCCACCGCGAAGGCCTCCGGGAGGATCTGGTCGAGAGCCTCCTGCTGGGAGAGCCCGTTCCCCTGCAGCGCCTCGAGGCGCCGCCGGAACTCGGCGGTCTTCTCGCGAAGCGCCGCGTCGGAGAGGGCGCGGAACGAGGGCTCCCACGCGGCGACCTGGTGGACGAGCGGTTGGATGGCCTTCACGTCGCGGTCGTGCTTGGTGCCGAAGATCTTGGCGAGGCTCCGGTCAATGAGGCTCATCGGGGGGCTCCACGCAGGCGCACAGGATAGCCCCCGCGGCCCGAAAAGTCCAGCCAGACGGAGGGTTCAGACCTCCCTCCGCGGCGGAGCGCGGCGAGAAAGGGCGCGGTTTCAGTAGAGCAGGTAGCGGGCGGGGTTCACGGCCTGGCCGTCGCGGTGGACCTCGTAGTGGAGGTGGGCGCCGGTCGTCCGCCCGGAGGTCCCCACGAGGCCGATGCGCTGCCAGCGCTTCACGGTCCGGCCGGGCTCCACGAGCACCTGGCTCAGGTGGCCGTAGAGGGTCGTGAGGCCGTTGCCGTGTCCGATGACGATGGTGTTGCCGTAGCCGGCCTTCCAGCCCACCTCGAGGACCAGGCCCTCCGCGGGCGCCTGGACCGGGCTCCCGTAGGGGGCGGAGATGTCCATCCCCGCGTGGTAGGCCTCCTCGCCGCCGATGGGGTCCTGCCGCTCGCCGAAGCCCGAGGCGACGAAGCCCTTGACGGGCCAGATGGAGGGCGTGTGGGCCAGGTTGTTCAGGTGGGGCCGCAGCACGTCCATCAGCTCGGAGGTGGCCTGGGAGATCTCGCGGGCCTGGGCCTCCACGTCGCCGGAGCGCTCCACGATCTCGGCCACCGAGGGCGTGACCGGAACCTCGGCGGACGGCCGCGCGTGGGGCGAGGGCCCCCCCACGCCAGCCACGGGGGGCAGGTGGAGATTCTGCTGCCGGGCGAGCTCCTGCATCTGGGCGAGCTTCTGCTCGCTGTCCGCGATGCGCCGCTGGGCCTCGTCGAGGCTTTTGCCGAGGGAGGCGAACTGCTTCTCGAGGCGGGCCTTCTCGGAGGTCGCCAGCCGGGCCCGTAGCAGCAGGGAGCCCTGCCAGGAGGCGAGGGAGAAGAAGCCCACGTTGCCCAGGACCAGCAGGCCCACGACGGCCCCGAGGACGGTCATGTGGCGGCGCACCTGGATCCACTCGAGGATGCGGTTGTGGTACTGCTTACCGTCCTCGCGCACGATCAGGATATGATAGCGCCGACCTCTCATCATGGGGCTCCGCGCGGGAGAGGTAACCCCGTCGGGTTCAAAGGTTAGCACGGGGTGGACACTACGTCAAGGGCGGCTCGAAGGGTCGGCCGACCGGACTTCAGAGCCCGCCGTCGTAGCGAAAGTACTCGTAGCGCCTCCCGCCCACTTCGATGGGGGGGCGGGCGGTGAGGCGCGCCGCCGGCAGGGAGGCCCGGGCGGCGACGGCGGCCGGCGCGGTCAGGAGGATCTCCCCGGGTCCGGCCGTGTCCTCGCCCAGCTTGCTGGCCAAGTTCACGTCCTCGCCGTAGAGGTCGTTTTCGCCCCACCAGAGGATGGACCCGAACCCGATGCCCATGCAGAGCCTCACCTCCGCGGGCAGCGGCGGCTCCGGGCGCTCGAAGGCGCGCAGGAGGCCCACGGCGCAGCGCAGGGCGTCCGCAGGGCTTCGGAAGGCGGCGAAGAGGTCGTCCGCCTGGTACTTCACCAGGACCCCGCCATGGGCCGCGAGAAGGGGGAGGGAGATGCGGCGCATTCCGAGCAGGAGCGCGGACATCCGCCCGGTGCCGAGCTCGCGCATGAGCCGGGTGAACCCCGAAAGGTCCGTGATGAGGACCGCCATCTCGTCGCGGAACGGCTCCCACTCCGCCGCCGCGGGAGACTCGCCGCACAGGACCCGGTCCAGAAGAGCCTCGAACTTCCGCGCGTCGCGCATGTCCGGAGGCTACCAGAGGTGGCGCGCCCCAGGCAAGCGCAAGCGCGGGGCGCCCCTCATTCCGCCGAGAGGTCCCGGAGCAGCTCCTTGAGATAGGCGTAGGTCTTGGCCACCGACGGCACGCTCACCGCCTCGTCGGGCGAGTGGGCGTTGCGGATGTCCGGTCCCAGGGAGACCATGTCCATCCCCGGGTACTTGCCG
>JAKAIJ010000036.1 GCA_021814355.1 Acidobacteriota bacterium | reverse complement strand
GTCGCGGATGGAGGTCCGGCCGTCAATCTTGCTCAGAACCATCCACTCCTGGGTGTTCAGGTTGATTTGGCCCTGCTTTCCCTCGGGCACCTGGAAGCGCGGCACCAGGTCGAGGGAAGGGATCCGCTTGGAGAGCACGCGCCACTCGTCCAGGCGGCGCGCCGCCTCCATCAGCAGGTTGGTGTTGTTCTTGGTGATGGTGTGGGCGGGAGTGGGCTCGTCCTGGGCGAAGCGGAAGGTCCCGTCGTTCCACGTGGCCAGCGTGTAGACCGCCTCCTCGCCCGAGAGCTCCCCCGCGACGGCGTGGACGATGCGCCCCGCCTGGAGCCAGATGAGCCCCTCGTCGGGACCCTTCTGGAGGTGAAACGCCCCCGTCTTGCCCGACACCGAGACGAGCTGAATGACGTCGGGCAGGTGGAGCTCTTTGAGCGAACCCTGAAAGGTCATGGCACCCGCGAAACGAGGATGGGGCCGCGGACATTCCGCGGCCGGTCGCCCCACCGCGCGGACACGGCCCGCGCGTTTTTGCAATCTACCATACGGCCGAAAAACGAGTCAAACCCGAGAATCCCAGGGTCTTACGTTGAGAGAGGCCCCGCACTCACTTCACCCGGAAGGTGGCAACGCTCCGCAGCCCCGTCCCGTCCCGGACCTCCACGCGGTGGTCCCCGCGGACGAGCGGCCACTCCAGCGCCTGGTCCGACCGGCAGCGGCCCACCTCTCGGCCGTCCACGCTCCAGACCACCTCGCGGGAAGGCCCTCCGGCGGCGACCCGCAGCGGCAGAGCCTGGAACTCGGCGCGCAACGTGGGATCGAGAAGATAGATGGCGCCCTCGGGAGGGTTGGAGACCGCGAATCCCTCTGGGCTCCGGGGACCGGCGGAGCGCGGGCGGGAGGACGCCGCGCTGGGCGCCCGCTCCTCTGCTCCTCCGGCGCGCCCCCGGGCCCGGGCCCAGCCCTGGTATTCGGCGGGCCAGGCGACCTCGGAGCCGGCGGCGGACCCGGCGTGCCAGCTGCACGGTGGCGGCACCCCCTCCGGGGCGAGCCGCTCGACCACCGTGGAGGGGCACGCCGGCCCCGCACGGAGCCCCGAGAGGGCGCAGAGGCTGACTGGCTCGACCCCGGGGGGCGGCTGGGCCAGCGGCGGATCGGCGGGCCCCGGGAAACGCCCCAGCACGCGCGTCTGTGCGGCCTGCATCACGGCGTTGAAGATGGGCCCCGCCCCCGTGATCCCCGAGGAACCCACCAGGGGGGACCGGTCGAAGTTCCCCACCCAGACCCCCACCGTCACCTCGCGGGTGTAACCGAGGGTCCAATTGTCCCGGTACGCCTGCGAGGTCCCCGTCTTGACGGCCACCGGGAAGGGAAGGTCGAGGGAGCCGCCGCGGCCGAAGATAAAGGCCCGCGCCTCCGGGTCCGAGAGGATGTCGGTCACGTAAAAGGCGGCCTCCGCCGAGAACGCCCGCCGGACGCCGCGCCCCTCCGGACCTCCCGGCTCCGGCGCCCCCCCGGGCGGCAACAGCGACCGTGGCCTCAGGGTGCGCCCCCCCCGGGCGAGAACCGCGTAAGCCGCCGCCAGCTCGTCCAGGCGCACCTCCGCATCGCCAAGGGTGAGGCCGTAGCCGTAGTAATCGGCGGTCCGGTCGAGGCTCGTGAGTCCGCACCCCCGCAGGACATCAAGCAGGTCGGCCACCCCCACCTTGGAGAGCAGCCAGACGGCGGGCACGTTCACCGACCCCCCCAGCGCCTTGCGCGCGCGCAGCGGCCCCCGGAAGGCCCCGTCGTAGTTTCGCGGACTATAGGCGATCCCGGGCTCCGCGGTGGGGAAGTGGCTCGGGACGTCGGGCAGGACCGAGGCGGGGGTGTACCCCTTCTCGAAGGCGAGGGCGTACGTGAAGGGCTTGAGGGCCGACCCCGGCTGGCGCGGCGTCGCCGCGCCGTCAATGGCGCCGCCGTGGGCGGGGTCGAAGAAGTCTCCGGAACCCTCCCAGGCGAGCCATTCGCCGCGCGCGTTGTCGAGGACCACCACGGCCGCGTTGTTCGCCCCGTGAGCCGACAGGTACGGCCGCTGGACGGAGAGGATTCCCTCCACCTCCCGCTGGAGGTCCAGGTCCAGGGTGGTCCGCAGCGCCCCCGGGGGCGACTCCCCCGCCTCCGCGAGGACCTTCTGGACGAAGTGGGGCGCCTCGAAGGGGCGGCCCACGCGGCGGAAGACGAGCCGCTCCTCCCGCGCCCGCTGGTAGGAGGCCCCGTCCAGGTAACCGAGCCTGTGCATGCGGGAAAGAACCTCGCGCTGGCGGGCCACGGCGGCGGGCAGGCGGCGATAGGGATCGAAGGCCGTGGGGCTCTGGGGCAGGCCCGCCAGGAAGGCCGCCTGCGCCGGCGTGAGGTTCGAAACGGGCGTCCCGAAATAGCCGAGGGCCGCGGCCCGGGCGCCCGCGTACTGATTGCCGTAAGGGGCCAGGTTCAGGTAGAGCGCCAGGATTTCGCCCTTCGCGAGCCGGTGCTCCACCCTCAAGGCCAGGACCATCTCGCGGAGCTTTCCCCCGAGGGTCCTTCGCCGCGCGGTGAGGAGCTTCACCGCCTGCTGGGTGAGGGTGGACCCCCCCTCCACGACCCGCAGGGCCCGGAGGTCGTGCCACGCGGCGCGGGCCAGGGCCAGGGGGTCCAACCCGGGGTGGCGGTAGAAGCGGTGGTCCTCCGCCGCCAGCGTCGCCTGGACCAGGACCGGCGGCAGTTCGCCGGGACCGAGCCAGGCGCTGCGGGCCTCGCGCTCCGAGAGCGCTTCATAGAGGAGCCTGCCGCGCCGGTCCACCACCCGCGCCGAGCGGTGGGGAGCGGGCTCCAGGAATCCCTCGGGGAGGGGGCCGAAGCGCACCCATGCGGCCAACGCCGCCAAAACGAGGGCGCCGAGGACGAGGGCGCGGCGAAGCGGCGAACCTCTACGCCCGTAAAGCCAACGGAACCCCGGCGGGCCGACCTCTTCCGCCCGGCGCCCCACGGACCTTCCCGGCCGACGCAGAAAACCCGCCAAGGCGGCCGGGAGGGCCTGGAAGAGCGGCTTGAGGCCACGCACCATCGTCACTGCTTCATCCTGGAGGGAGGAACTCCCGCAGCCGGCCTGCGCCCGTCCCTCATCAAGAGGGGGTGATGGCGGTTCCGGTGGAGTCCTCCTGCGGCACGTAGACGCCGCGGTTCGCGTGGAAGCGGACGACGCGGTTCTCGATCTCCACAATGAACCGCTCCACCTCGGATTCGCGCAGGGCCACGGGCCGCGCCCGGTCGTAAGCCGAGAGCCGCTCCCGGTGGCGGGCGTAGAGCGCTTCGGGGGAGCGACCGGGGAGATTCTCCCCGTGGAACTCGGGTGGAGGGTCCATGCGCCGCCGGCCGGAGCTGACCCCGAGGAACCCCCCGTCCCCCATCCGGGAGAGGCAGTTGGACTGCACCCGCCGCACCGTGCGCTGAGGGGTTCTCTTCTCGGCAAAGAGCGTCTGTCCGAGGGTCAGACCGTCGCTGCTGAGCAGCGCCGCCGCGCAGGCCCGCTGGCCCGCGCCCCGCAGGGGCACGGTGTAGTAGAAGAGCCGCCGGAAACCGGCCCGGTGGAACGACGCCTCTTCCCGGTCGAGCGCCTCGAGGATCTCCCCGTCCACCGCCACCCGGTCGGGCCGCGTCAGCGCCTCCACCATCGTGACCCCCGCGTCCATCTTCAGGGGAACGCGCAGGGTCTTGAGCACCGCCGCCACTAGGAAGCCCGCCCCCGGCGCGATGCGCCAGAGCTCGGCGTACCGGAGGTTCCGGACGTCCACCGAATACCACATTTCATCCCTTGCCGGCGCGCGGAGCCAGGAGCCGCTGGATTTCGGCGGCGACCTCGGCGGGCTGGATGGGCTTGGTGAGGTAGGCGTCGGCCCCCTCGGCCAAGCCGCGCCGGATGTCCTCCTCGCGGCCCTTGGTCGTGCAGAGGATGACAGGGGTTTTTTCGGCGAGGTGCCTTTCGCGCCGGACCCTCAAGAACTCCAGTCCGTCCATCACGGGCATGACGATGTCGAGGAGGATCACGTCGGTGTCGGGGTGGCGGGCGAGGAGGTCGAGCCCCTCCTGGCCGTTGCGGGCGTGGAGCACCCGCGCCCCCGCGTGGCGGAAGCGTATGAGGACCAGGTCATAGAGCTGGTGGAGCAGCTCCGAGTCCTCGATGACCAGGATCTTCTTCGGCGAGGCCGGCGGCTCCGTCACCCGCGCCCCCTCACCGGCGAGACTCGCGCCAGACCAGAAACGCGAGCGTACCCGTGAAGAGTGCCGCGGGCGCGCTGAACCACACGGCGACCTCGCGCCCTCCCACCACCACGGAAACGCCCAGGAAGAGGCGCGCCACGTGGAGCACACAGATCACCGCCAGAAAAAGCACCGCCAGGAGCGTGAAGGGCCGTCGTCTCGCGCTCGGTTCACCGTCCGCCATGGGTAATCACCTCCTTGCCTCCGCCGTCGGGAAGACGGCTTCAAGCGGGGCGCCGCGGGCAGGATGACAACGCCGCGCCCGCGCTCCGGTCTTCCCCATCGCGCCGCCGCCCTTCGCGCGCCCGCCTCCTACGGCTTCACCTCCACGATGTCCGTGGCGGTGCGGCCGAACACCTCGGGCTCGTACATCTCCTCGGCGTGGGCGCTCTCGGTGCGGAAGGTCCCGGCCGTCGTGGCGCGCACGACGTACCGGAAGCTGTGCTCCCCCTCGCTCAACCGCGTGGCGAAGAGCAGCACCCGGTCGTCGTGGCGCTCCACGTGGTCGAAGCCGCCGCGCTCCCAGATCTCCACCCACCCCTGGTTTTCCTCCATGTCCTGGTCCTGGCTCTTCACCAGGTCCCGCGCCGTGGTGGCGAACCAAGACTCCACCGGCTCGAACCCGGCGGGCAGCGGGTCGGTGACGGCCACGAACCTCCGCTCCTTGGTGAGCTTGAAGGAGAGGGTCACCTGCACCAGGTCCCCCGCCTTGTAGCTGTTGGTCGCGGGCCCGCCCTTGAGCGGGGCGTAGCTGCGCGTGAGGTAGATGCCCTGGTCCATGGGGTTTTTGACCAGGCCCGCCGCGGCGTAGGTGAGGCGCGCCACGTAGAAGAGGGTGCCCGTGCCCTGGCGCTTGAAGGTAAGCGGGAGCCGGTCCCCGGTCCGGCCGGCGCCCAGCAGGTCGCCCATGGACGTGTCGCCCGACCGCACCTCGGTGTCGCGTCCCTGGAAGGTCCCCGTGAGCAGGGTCTTGAGCCCCAGCTCCACGGTGGCGGTGAAATCGGGGACCTCCTTCTCGTACTTCTTGTAGTAATCCACCAGGGAGTCCATGGCCCAGGCGTTCTCCTGGGTGTTGCCCCAGCGGCCCTTCTGCCGGACCTTCATCATCCAGCGCACCATGCCGGGCACCAGCGCCGCGTCGTCGCCGTTGCGGACCGTCGAGCCCAGGGCGATGGCGGTGGAGCGGACGTTGCTGTTCCAGAACCAGAGCAGGTACGGGTCGGAGAGCTCCTCCACGTGCGAGGTTCCGCCCTCGGGCAGGATGGCGTTCTTGAGGCGGCGCGCCAGGTCGTCGGTCTGGGGCCCCGTCCGGTGCGCGGCCGCGTAGGCGTCCCAGAGGTTGCAGAGCCCGAAAACCGGCATCCGGTCGCGGTAGCCGTAGAGCCGCTCGAGGTGGCTGTCCTCCGTGCGTCCGCCCTCCGTGAGGACCTTGCAGGCGAAAGCCTGCCATGCGGTGTAGCAGGGGACGAAGCTCTCGTTCGGCGGCTTCTCGCGGCCGAGGGCCTCCTCGAGGTACTGGTAGCCCTTGTCCATCACGCCGGGCGAGACGGTGTAGCCCATTGCGAGGCCGCGCTGGAAGACGTGCAGGACCCAGCTCGTCAAATAGGGCGAGGTCCACCAGCAGGGGTCGCCCTTCCAGTAGACGAAGCCTCCGTCGCCGCACTGGTACTGCTCCAGGTCCTTGAGCGTGGCCTGGGTGACCTTCTTCAGCTCCTCGGGCGCGATGCCGGGCAGCTTGAAGGCGCCGCCGAGGTCCGCCGCGAGCATGAGCGCCAGTGCGCAGGAGGAGCGCTGCTCGGCGCAGCCGTAGGGGTAGTCCACGAGGTAGCGCGCCCCTTCGCCGAGGCCCACCATGGCGGTGGACGAGAGCTCCAGGTGCAGGCCGCCCACGTTCGGCAGGACTCCTCCAGGCAGCTCCACCGTCTCCTTGGCGTCGGGGGCGGCCTGGCCGTAGGCGGCCACCACCTCGGGCGTGGCGAGGATCTTCACCGGCAGGACCGCCTCGAAGGCGTCCTCCTCCCCGAGCATCCGGGCGGTCATGAGGATGCGGGCGTTGCCGACGCCCTTGGCCGCCACCGCGAAGCGCACCTCCGCCGAACCCTGCGCCGCCACTTCCACGCTACGGGCGCCGTCGCCGGTCACCTCCAGGAGGCTCGGGTCCAGGCTCCTCATGGTCACGAGGGCGGAACCCGGCTCCTTGAGGAGGCTGTGGAGCACCGCGCCGAAGAGCGCCGTGTCCCGGAGCGCCAGGAACCGCGGGAAGGCGGGCGTCAGCAGGAGCGGCTTGCTGACGCGGATCTCCTTCTGGGCCCAGCCGAAGCGGTGGGCCTTGTCGTTCACCACCGCCATGACCCGGAAGGTGGTGAGGGACTCGGGGAGCGAGGCCACCGTCTCGAAGTGGCCCTTGGAGTCGGTGACCGCCGAGCCCACCCAGTGGGCCAGAACGCGGAAATCCTTGCGCACCTGGGTGCCGGGGCCCGTGTCGTAGCCGCCGCCGCCGCCCTCCTCGGCCCCCTTGGGGGTGAGCACCCGCCGGCTCACGATGCGCTGGCGGCTGTCCACGTTCATCACCTGGAGTCCCTTGGGGACCCAGACCGTGGGCAGGACGTCGGGGGTCCTGTAGCCCGTGAGCGAGAGGACGCCGTAGTCCACCGCCCAGAGCGTCACCTCGCCCACCACCGGCTTGCCGTCCGCGTCCTTCACGTCGGCGGAGAACCGGGCTTTCTCGGCGGGGCGGTACTCCTGCCTGTCCGAGCCCACCTCCACCGCGAGCCGCTTGCGGGAGTTCTCCACCTTCAGCTCGACGTAGCCCAGGCGGAAGGAGGGCTTGCCGGGATCGGAGCCGTCCTTCTCGAGGGTGTTCCCCGTGCGCCCCTTCACGAGGAGCACGGAGACGAAGACGTTGGGAATGTCGCCCTCGGCCAGCGGAACCGAGAGGGTCTGCTGGGTGGAGGTGAGGGTGAAGGGACGGTAGCTCCGGACCCCCTCGCGCTCCACCGTGAGCAGCGCCGTGGCTCTCTCCCAGGGCGACTTCACCAGGATGCGGGCGGTCTCGCCGGGGCGGTAGGTCTTCTTCTCGGGGATCAGGTCAATGCGGTTGTGGTCGTAGCGCTCCCAGGCGGTGTAGCCGCCGCCGATGGCGTAGAACTCCGTGTCGGTGGTCGTGGTGCGACCCTTATCGTCGGCGGCCGTCACCGAGAGGATGTAGAGCCCCCCCTCGGAGAGCGGTCCGGTCAGGGCCACCGGCTCGCGGCCGGTCCTGAGCTCCTTGGACCAGGCCTCCTTCTTGCGGACCTCGCACTCCCAGCCGTACATGCCCCCGCCCTCGGCGCGCCGGACGCTCACCCATTGGATCTGGGTCAGGGTGGCCTTCACCGAGACGCCGGCCGTCACCTCGCCGCGGGGGCTCACCGCCACCACCTCCGACTGGACGCCGGTCTTGGCGTCGGCGAAGAAGCCGGGGCGCTTCAGGCCCAGGTACCAGGGGGCAGGGTGGACCGGGAAGCTGGCGCGGCCCGCGATCTTCTGGCGGGAGACGTCCTCGACCTCGCCTTCGAGCGTATAAGCGTATGGAACCCCCGCGGCCGCGTCGGTGACCAGGTCGAGCGCGAGGGTGCCGTCCGCCTGGAGGACCCCCTCCTTCTGGGCGATCTCCACCCCCCGCTGGCGGTACTCCTCGCCGGTCCAGGACTCCTTGAGGTAGGCGTAGCGCTCCCCGGGGAACTTCTCGGCGACGGCGTCGGGGACGGTGGAGAGCTCCTCCTTGGTGTAGGTCCAGCGCACCGGGCGGCCCGACATGGCTCCGCCGAAAAGGTAGCGGCCCGTCACCACGCCCTTGAGCGTGGCGCCGGCCACGTCGTCCACGCCGCCCACGTTCACGTCCACGCGAAAGTCGGGCTTGCGGTAGGCGGCCACCAGGAAGCTCCCGCGCACCTCGCCGCCCTGGCCGTCCACCTTGGCGGCGACGGAGTATCCTCCCAGCGGCGCCTCCCGGGGGAGGGCAAAGACCCAGTCGGCGGTGCCCCACTCGGAGAGCGGCAGCGTCCTCTTGTCCTGCTCGCCGCCGCGGCTGTCCTCCACCGTGACCTCGATCGCCGCGCCCTTCTTGAAGAGCGCCATCCCCTTGGGGGTGTCCGAACGGAGGACCGCCTTCAGGTGGACCTCCTCGCCCAGCTTGTAGACCCCGCGGTCGGGAAAGACCGTCCCGCGCAGGCGCGGCTTCGCCTCCTCCTCGCTGAAGCGCACCCCGAAGTCGTAGTGGCGGATTCCCTCGTGCCAGTCGCTCACCGCGTAGCCGATGTCCCCGCCCTTCTCGGCGACGACGACGAACTGCGGCTCCCAGTCGTTCCCCCCCTCCCGGCGCAGCTTGGTGTCGGGGGCGAGAGCCACGCCGTCCTTTCCGGTGACCCCCTTCCAGAAGACCTTGTTCTCGAGGGTCCGGATCTCCACCGCGGCGCCCTCCACCGGCGTCCCGGTGTCGAGCGTCGTGACGAAGACGAGGGTATTGAGGGGGCTGTCCTTGACGCTGATGCCCAGGTTGGTCACCTGGACGAGCGAGACGACGGCCTCGGCCGATCCGGCGTTCACCGACACCGACTTCTCGATGGGCATGCCGTTGCGCAGACCCGTCCAGACCAGCCCCGTCCCCGCCGGGGAGAGCGCCCGGGAGAGGTCCAGGCCGTAGTTCTGGATCACGTCGGGCTGCGGGTGGAGGTCGCGCTCCTTGGGGGCCACCGGCGGGAGCTTCGCGTCCGGGTTCGGATTCCGCTTGAGATAGCCGTACTCCTCGTAGGCGGCGGGCCACTGGAACCCCTCCACCGCGAGGGTGGAGCGGACGAGGTCCTCTTTGGCCACCGGCGCGACCCACTCGCGCACGTCCTTCAGGTTGCGGGCGTAGAAGGGGAGCTGGTTTCCGGAGGACTTCTCCCAGACCCCGTGGGGGTCGCCGAAGCTGGTGAAGGCGCTCTTGTGCCAGTTCTCCACCCGGCCCAGCCACGTGTACCCCAGGGTCTGGCCGTCCCGCGACTTCGCCGACCCGTCCACCGTCACCAGGTAGTCCCGGGCGGGGGCCATGGCGTAGCCCAGGGTGTTGAAGGAGAACTCGCTCCCCCACCGCCCCGCCGAACCGTAGGCGGTGCTGTCGTATGCGGACTCCTCTTCGTCGTCCACCTGCTCGTCGAGGCTCTTGGCATAAGGCTTCTGGGCCACCGGCTTGGCCGCCCCCGGTTCCGTCACGTCGGCCAGAGTGACCTTGGCGTAGAGGTCCTCCAGGCGGACGGAGCCCCGGAACTTCACCGAGTTGTAGAATTCCACGCTGCACTGGCTGGCGCAGTGGAGGCTGCCTACGAAGAAGGCCGGCTCCATCGTGAAGGTGAACTCCTGCTCGCGCCCGGGCGTGGCCCTCCCCTGCACCGCGGGGAGGGCGGCGTCGAGCCTCATCAGCACCTGGGCCTGGGGCGGCGGCGCTTCGGCGGTCTCGAGCACCACCAGGTCCGCGGAGGCGGGGAACCGCTTCTTGTCCCATTCGGCGGCGGGCGCGAAGGGCACGGGTTTGCTGGAGTTCACCGCCAGCAGGGTCTGGGCTACCTTTTTCTGGAAGGCCACGAAGGAGCCGGGGTCCACCTGCGCCAGGCGCGCCAGGACCTCCTTCTGGAACGCGGGGGCCCGCCACTCGTGGGGCTTGTAGGCGAGGCGCACGTGGGCCGCCACGGCCCGGGGGTCCACCGGCTGGTTGAACCGGAGGGCCAGCACCGCGGGGGTGTCGTAGCGCCCTTCCTTGCGGTACCACTCGGCCCTCAGCAGGCGGGCCGTGGGGGTCGTGAAGGTGAAGGTGTGGGGCCCGGCGAGCCGGTTGCCGTCCACCGAGACGGCCGACGCGTCCACCGTCACCGTGTAGGTCGTGGCGTAGGGCAGCCTGTCCGAGTGGTCTGGGGTGAAGATGAGAAGCCGCGTGCCCGACCAGCGGAAGCTTCCCGGGATGGGCGGGTTGACGCGGAAGAAGGGCGCGGTCACCGGCTCCGGGATGCGCCCGAGCACCACCATGGGCTCCGAGAAAAGAACCCGGATCTCGTTAGCCTCCGCCAGGCTCGCGATCTCATTCTGGGGTCCGGACTGAACTACCTCCAGCGGCTTGCCGACCGCCCACGCCAACGCCCCGACCCCCGCCGCCGCCAGCACCGCCAACACCGCCCGCTTGACCATGGCCGCCCCCTCTCTCGGAGAGCTCCCGACCGCCCAGCAACCAAGCGGCGGAAGTATAACAGGCTGTTGAGAAACTCGCATGGGCCGTGCGGAAACACTCCTTCGCGCGGGTTGGCATGCCTCCCCGTCCCCCGCCCCCGGTCCTCCCGCGGCGGATGGAGACCGCACCGGACCGAAGGGTGAAACGGCGCCCCGGGGAGAGACACCGAGCCTTTCGCCCGATCCGCCGGGGGGCCTCGCGGGCCGGTTGCGCCTCTTTGCATCCACGAAAGTCCTTGACACCCCCTCCCCCTCCCCGTACGAACGAGGAGAGGAGGAGAGAAGAGCGCCCGGCCAGGGGCGACCGGCGACGACGACACTATATGATGAAGGCGCCCGCATCGCTTGGCGACGCGACTCGCGCGACCCTCGACTGCTTCTTCGTATGAGCCTAGCCAACTGGGAGGTGGCGGACTCATGGACACGGCCCTCATCGAACTCTTGCAGCATCTCTGGAAAAGCCAGCGGGAAGAATCGGGCGCGCGCCAGGCGAAGATCGTCATCTCCGCCGCCGGTTTTTCGGTCACCCACGCCACGGGGTCCGGTCTGCGCCGGCAGCACGGAATGCCCTGGGGCAGGCTCTCCGAGGTGATCGCCTTCAGGATCCACCACGCCGGGCAGTTCGTGACCTGTCTGGGGATCATTAGCAAGGACGCGGGTGTCATAGTGCTCGACGCCACGATGACCGGGTGGCCGGACTTCATCGGCGCGCTGGAGGTGCTGATCCCCCGAGCCGTCCCCTTCAAGGAGTGGCATACAAACCTGGAGTCGCAACCGGCGAGCAACACCTGGACCACCATTTACGAGACCAACTTTTAGCGGGCGCAAGAGACCCCGCACCGCAGAGGGCGCCGCTTGCCTTTGAAGGAGCCCACCCGGCCTAGTCCGGAAGGCGCCCTTTGCAGGTACGGCGCCGGCCCGGCTCTCTTCGGACGGTTGCTGCGCCTCGCTGCTCCATGCGTTCACATCTCGGCCCGCCCGCGTATCCTCGAGACCGGGGGCGGGTTCCCTCCCGGCTTTCTACGGCATGGCGCCAAGCCGTTGGCGCCGCTGATCACCTCCGATGAAGGAACCCCATCGGCGGTCCAAACGGAAACCGGTCGGCAGTATGGAGGGCCCCTCGGAAGAGGGGCCCTCCTCTAGAGGGATCTAGAACAATCCTGCCTTGGAATGCATCGGGAGGCGCCGCACAGAGCGCGAGTGGCCCGAGTGTACCGCTCTGGACGCGCCGCGCATTTCCTCGCCCCTTTTCAGCTGGTCCGCACCGGTTAGGAGAACAGCGCTAGGAGCACGAAATAGATGGCCATGCTGGCCAACCCTAGGGGGATTCCGAAACGGGCCCATTCCTTCATCGAGACGCCCAGCTTCGACGCGGCAATGATGTTGGGGATGTTTCCGGGTATGAGGATGCCGCCGGCCAGCAGAAGCCCCAGGAGGAGGTCTCGCACCTGGCCGAGATTCATGGCAGGCGAGATCTCGGCCGCGGCCAGCGTGGCGTTGTCCAGGAGGGCACTCGCTGTGTTCACCCAGTAGAGGGCGCTCGGGCTCAACCGCAGGATGTAGGCATCGACCAGGGGCTTGAATCCCTCCCCGAGAAACACCAAGGCGACGACGAAGATAAAGACCTTGGCGGCCCGCATGAATACATTGCGGTAGCTCTCGTCTTTGCGGACCTCCTCGGCAGACTCAGTCAGGCTCTCAGCGGCCACGACCGCCTTAGGCTCATGGAAGAAAAGGCTGAGGGCTGCGAATCCCAGAACGCCGGGCAGGATCCACGGGCCCAGGTGCTTGAGGAGAAACCAGAAGTCCGCGTGGTGTGGCGGGCCCACAAGCTTGGAGACGGCGATTGTGGAGAGCGGCTCCCCGAGAGGGGTCAACCCCGCCCCCAGCCCCAGGGCGAAGCACGCGGTTACGACGATCTGAATCTCCGCCTTTCTCTTCAGACCCAGGGCCGAGACGTACTCAACCAGCAGTAATGAGGCGATGATGACGGTAATGACGCTAGACAGGCTCCCCAGGATTAGGATCACGAGGAAGGTGAGCCACCGCGCCCCGAAGCGTGACAGCGCGAAGGCGATGAGGGGTTCCAGCCGGTGCCTTCCCCACTTGAACACGAACCCCATGACAAGAACGGCCACCGTTATCGGGAGGGGGTGGACAAGAGCCTGTTTCACCACCGCCCCATCCAGCGCCCCACCCACCAGGGCCGCGGCGAGCCCCATGGCGAAGAGAAACAGCTCGAGGTTTTTCTCCACCCGGTGAAAGGCAAAGGGGAGGACAAGGACGGCAACGAGGATTACCCCCCGGCCAGGGACCATTCCACCTCCAACCGGAATCGCCTCCGTGCCATTGCGGCGCGAGTCGTGAACGAGGCTCTAAGGCCAAAGGGCGCGGAGCCCTCCCGCTACGAAGGCCACGGCCTTGGCGGCGATGAAGATGTAGAGCACCCGGGCCACGACCAGGACGGCCACCCGTCCAATGGCCCGCTCGAGCAGGGGCACAAGCCATAACAGCGGAAGGACCGAGGCGTAAACGATGACCGCGGCGGACGTCGCGATCAGGTGCCCGTCGGCCTGCAAGAGAAGGATGGTGGTCATGATTGTCCCAGGCCCCGCCAGGAACGGGAACCCCAGGGGGAACACCGCCAAGTCCTCGAAGGGCTCGTCTCCCTCCCGGGTAGAGCGCCGGGCCCCCAAGAGGACCCCGCGTGCGGCTACGGCGAACACCAGGGTTCTCCCTGCCACCTCGAACGCTCCAGGGCTTACCTGGAAGAGGCCTCCAAGCAGCCAATTCCCCAGCGACGCAAACCCTATCACGATCCCACCGCCGACCAGCACACCCTTCCGGAAAACAGCCGCCCGCTTCTCCGGGGAGAGGTGATGGGTCAGCTCCGCAAAAACGGGCATGTTCCCGACGGCGTTGACCATGGCGAAGAGGACGAGGGCATCGTTCCCAAGTCGGGTCAAGGTCTCCGCGAGGCCGTTCATGTCGCACCCGCGGCCGCCGCCGGATCGCGAGTCCGCCCTACGAGCCCAAGCGGGACACTCTGTCCGAACGCTTGGCGCCAAATCCTGTAGTAGAGAAGCTCCTCGGGCGAGCGTAGGTACACTCCGGGCGAAGGCTCTCTCTCGGCGGCGAACTCCTCCTGCGAGATGGTCCGGGCTGCCAGCGCCGCCAAAACGGTCGACGACCCGGCCCCCTCTGAGAACTTCAGCTTCCGGCGGCTTAGAATGCCGGGGGGCAGGAGACCTCGGCATGCCTCACGGAGGAGAAACTTCTCCAAGCGCCCGGGACCCGGTGCAAGGATTTCCACCGGGAGCCGCGCGACATATCGGACCAAGCCGAGATCCAGGAAGGGGACTCGACCCTCGAGCCCGAAGGCCATCGTCATGCGGTCGCCCCGCTGGAGGTTGGTGTCCTGAAGGCGATCTGTGATCCTATCCAGCTCTTCCCGGAGACCGGTTCCGGAGCCCTTGTCTGCCAGGTAGGCGTATCCGGCGAATAGCTCATCGGCTCCCTCGCCGGAGAGTGCAACCTTCACGTGCTTGGAGGCAAGCCTTGCCAGGAAGAAGTTCGGGATGGCCGATCGGACCAGGGGAGCGTCAAAGGACTCGAGGTGGCGGATGACTTGGGGGAGTGCGTCCAGGACATCCTGTTCCGTGTAGACGAGCTCGTGGTGCTCTGTCCCGAGGGCATCGGCCACTTCCCGCGCGGCCCGAAGATCGGGGGCGCCCGGCATTCCGGTTGTGAAGGAGTGGAGCGCCAGCGTGTGGGGCCGCATGAATGCCGCGATGATGCTGCTATCCAACCCTCCCGAAAGGAATACCCCGACCGGGACGTCGCTCATGAGCCGCTTGACCACGGCCTCCTTCACACGGTGGCGAAGCTCCGCGAGGATCTCCGGCAGATCGGGAACCGAGATGAAAGGGACCACATCCGTGGGCGACCTGAACGCCCTCGGGGCGGGCAGCTCCTCTCGCGCGTACGGGTCACGGGAGCCGATGACCAGGAAGTGGCCAGCGGGGAGCATGTGGATCTCGTCCATTTCGGGGAAGGCCTTGACCTCGCTCGCGGCGAGGACCAGGTCCCCCGATCTGCCGTAGTAGAACGGCTTGATGCCCAGGGGATCCCTAGCCAGCAGGAGGCCTCGGGCTCCCGCCATCGCGAAGGCGAACATCCCGTCCAGAAGGGGGAGCATGTCCTCCCCCTCTTCCTCGTACAGGTGGAGGAGGACCTCCGTGTCCGTGCGCGTGCGGAACGTGTGCCGCCCCTCGAGCCGGCGCCTCAGCGAGAGATGGTTGTAAATTTCTCCGTTGAAGGCAACCACCAGGTTGCCTGCCTCGTTGTACATGGGCTGGTGGCCGCCCGTGAGGTCCAGAATGGAGAGCCTAGCCTGTGCCACCACTCCCCGGCCGAATGTTTCCACCCCACTGTCGTCAGGGCCCCGGTGACTTATCCTCGCCAGCATCCGTTCGGCCAGCGGCTTTTCGCTCCTTCCCCAGACCGCCACGATTCCGCACATGTCATTCCTCCAAGTGGGGGAACCCCAGGGCAGCAAGCCGCTGGCGCTCGCGCAGAGGTTTGCGCGTGCCGGGATCGATGGCCTCCCAACCCCCGTTCACACACC
>JAKAIJ010000271.1 GCA_021814355.1 Acidobacteriota bacterium | reverse complement strand
GGACCCCGCGCTTGCCGGCGCACCAGGAGGGGGCGAGTAGGATTCCCGCCGGGCGCTCGCCGGTGAGCCGGTGGACGAGGGTCTCCGGGGGCAGCCGCTCGAGAAGGTCCGCTGCCAGCCGGGCATACTCCTCCAGGGAGAGGAGCGGGACCGCGCCGCGCCGCCAGGACTCCTCCAGTGGGGCGCCCGATACGATGTGCAGCGGGTGGAGCTTGACGCCCCAGGGGCTCAGGCGCGCGGCTTCGGAAAAGGAGTCCCGGGCCCGTTCCGGCGCCTCGCCCGGCAGCCCCGCGATGAGGTGGAGCACGGTCCGCAGCCCCCGCTTGCGGAGCGCCGCGGCCGCGCGGACCGTCGCGGCGTGGTTATGCCCCCGGTTGGTCCCCCGGAGAACGTCGTCGTGCGCGCTCTGCATCCCCAGCTCGACCCAGAGGAGGGTCCGCTCCGCGAGCGCCTGGAGGACATTGAGGGTTCCCGCGGAGAGGCAGTCGGGACGCGCGCCCACGGCGAGGCCCACCACGCCGGGGACCGCGAGCGCCCGGCTCCCCGCGGCTTCGAGCGCGGCGGGCGGCGCGTAGGTGGGGGTGTAGGCCTGGAAATAGGCCACGACGCCCGTCTCTCCGCGCCTCGCGGCGACGGCCGCGGCCGTCCTCAGGACCTCCTCCCAGGGAAGTCCCCGTTCCGGCCCGTCGGGGCCCGACCCGCCCGGGTCGCACCAGGCGCAGCCCCCGTGGCCCGCGGTGCCGTCGCGGTTGGGACAGGTGCCGAGACCCGCGTCGAGGGCCACCTTCCGGACCCGCCCGCCGAACCGGGCCGCGAGGTGGGCCGAAAGCCGGTTCCAGGGGGCCGGAGGAGTCACTCGTCCTTGAAGACGATGGGCGTGGACGTGACGCCCGAGGGGGGGTAGTCGGTGAAGCTGCGGACGCCCTTGGCGTCCACGTGCATGTAGAGCACGCGGGTGACGGGCGCCACGTTCCGGTAGGGGACGTAGAACCGGTCGTAGTCCGCGGGCGTCGCGAGGAGGGTCTTGGCCTGGGCCACCAGCTTGGGCCGTCCGTAATCCTCGAGGATGCGGAAGACGTAGCGCACGGTCTCGGCGTAGGGGGGGATCCTGCCGCCGTACTTGGCGACGGCGTTCTCCCCGGCGTTGTAGGCGGCGAGCACCAGGGGCGGGCTGTCCGGAAAGAGGGAGCAGAGGAACGCCAGGAAGGCCGTGCCCGCCTCGATGTTCTGGTCCAGGTCCCACGGGTCCGAGACCCCGAACCGCCGGGCCGTCGCCGGGAGCACCTGCATCAGCCCCACGGCGCCTTTTCTGGAGAGGGTGTACTGCTGAAACCCCGACTCGGCGTGGACGAGGGCGGTGACCAGGTCGTAGTCCAGCCCCTTGCGGTCGCAGGCGGCCTTGAGCTTGCGGCGGATCTCGGCGCGGGCCTGGTCGCTCACCTTCGGCAGGGGCGTGGAGGGGGCGGCGAGCGCCTTCGACGCCCGGCTCCCCCGGTTGGTGATGACGATCTTGCCCTCGGAGTCGCGCTCCGTGCGCACCTGAGCCGCCGTCCCCGCGGCGAGAAGCGCGAGGGCGGCGGCGAGCAGCGGGGCCCGGGGGCTCACGGCGCGGCCTCCGGAAAAGGATCCCGCCAGCCGGCCTTCGCCAGCTGGCCGCACGCGGCCAGGATGTCGAGCCCGCGGCTCCTTCGGATGCTGGTGGGCACGCCCTCCGCGACGAGAATCTCCTGGAAGGCGCGCCCGCGCTCCTCGGTGCTGCGGCGGTAGGGGAGCCCCTCGGCCGGGTTGAAGTGGATGAGGTTCGCCTTCACCTTCAGCCCCCGGGCGAACCGCGCCACGTCCCTCGCGTCCGCGTCCGAGTCGTTCACGCCGCCCAGCAGGAGGTACTCCAGAGAGACCCGCTCGCGCTCGCGGTGGGTGAGCTCCTGGAGCACCTGTCTCAGGCGCGGGAGGGGATAGGCCCGGTTGAGCGGCATCAGGCGCCCCCGGAGCTCGTCCTTCGCGGCGTGGAGCGAGAGGGCGAGCCTCGGGCAGACGGGGCTTCTGGCGAACTCCAGGAGGGCGTCGGCCAGCCCAGAGGTGGAGACCGTGATCCGGCGCCAGGAGATGGCCATCCCATCCGGGTCCTGCATGAGCCCGAGCGCCTTCTCCACCGCGGCGCGGTTGAGCAGCGGCTCCCCCATCCCCATGAAGACCACATTGTAGGGCCGCCCGCCCAGGTCGGTCCGGGCCTCGGCGGCGTAGACCTGGCCGAGGATCTCCCCGGCGGTGAGGTTCCTCGCGAAGCCCATGCGGGCCGTCAGGCAGAAGGTGCACCCCACGGCGCACCCCACCTGGGACGAGATGCAGAGCGTGCGCCGGGCTCCGTCGGGGATGTAGACCGCCTCCACCGCCTGTCCGTCCGCGAGCCCCAGAAGGAGCTTCCGGGTTCCGTCCCCGGACCTCTGGTCGCCGAGGAGCTCGGGGACCCCGGTCCGGGTGCCGGCCGCGAGGGCCTCGCGGGCGGCCCTGGGAAGGGTGGTCCAGCGGGTCGGGTCGGTCTGCCGCCGGGCGTAGAGCCAGCGGTAGAGCTCGCGGGCCTGGAACGGCTTCAGCCCGAGCCCCTCCGCCAGCGCCGCGAGCTCCGGGCCGTCGAGCCCCAGAAGGGGGACGAGAGCGCCGGGGGCGGACGGCGCGCGGGTTTGGACCGTACGAAGGGGGTCCATCCCTGAAATATAGGGTTTCAAAGCGGGAGACGTCAAAGCGGCTCCGGCGGCGGACCGCGACGGCACCCGGGGAGTTCCGTTCAGCGGCCGGCGCCCGGGGTGAGCGGGCCGCGGGTCTTGTTGAGCCGGCGCGTGACGTTCAAGGTGACCGTCCCGTCGGGGGGGACCGCGATGTTCTTGTGGGTAACCACCCAGAACGGCGGGGTGGAGACCGTCACCTGGTACCCGTCCATGGCGGGAAGGCCGGAGACGGAGTATTTGCCCGCGTCGTCGGCCTCCGCCGTCCATCTCCTCCTCAGGGCGGAATTCGAGACCGTGATCCTGGCCCCCAGGATGGGCGCGCCGTCCGAGTCGGCCACGCTGCCGGCGATGGAACCCCGGGGCCCCGGAGGCAGGGCCGCCTCCGCCGCGGCGGTTCCGCCCGCCGGCTCGCGGCTTCCGGCGCAGGCGACGCAGGCGGCCAAGGCGGCCGGGACGAACAGGCGCTCGAGTGCGATTCTGAGTAGAACCCCTCTCAAAAATAGGGCACGGCCGCGCGCTCTGCGCCGGGCGAGCAGGGCGAGGCGGCCGACC
>JAKAIJ010000270.1 GCA_021814355.1 Acidobacteriota bacterium | reverse complement strand
GATGGAGACGCCCCGGTTGCCGGCTGCCCTGAGCCCCTTCCAGATGGGGTAGATGGGCGCCACGCCCAGGCCGCCGCCCCTCACGACCACCGTGCCGAACTGCTTGAGGTGCGTCGGCGTGCCCAGGGGACCGACCACGGCGAAAAGCTGGTCGCCCTCCTTGAACTGCTCGCCCAGTTGGACGGTGGAGCGGCCCACTTCGAGGAAGACGAGGGTCACCTCGCCCTTTCCGGGGTTCGAGTCGGCGATGGTGAGGGGAATCCGCTCCCCCTGCTCGTCGTTCATGACCATCAGGAACTGGCCCGGCTTGTGGTTCTGGGCTACGCGCGGCGCGTGGACCGTCATCTCGATCACGCCCTTGGCGAGCGTCCGCTTCCCCGTGATGGTGTACATGGAATCCCTCGCGATTTTTCCCGATCCTGCCGGCCGGCCCGGACGAGGGCCGCCGCGCGAACGAGTCCGCCATTCTACTGACCCCGGGCCGTCTTTGCAAGGGGAGGCCACCGCGCTTGGCTTCCCCTGGACCCCCACCCGCATCCAGATAAGGCGCTCTGGATAGTCCCGGCGCATCTCCGTCGTCGGGCTTCGGTGGCTCGCGTCAACGTACCCTCTGGGTACGCCTCCGGCGCGGCCGCCTCGCCTGGGCCGGTCCGGGCGGCACCCTCGTTCACGGGGCCTGCTCCCGGAGACCGCGGGCCGTCAAGGGGATGAGCGGGGCGGAGAGCCGCCCTCGGGCGCGGCTTCTCGCGGCGGGGCGATTTCTGTCACAATGGCGGCTCCGGGGCCCGTCGGCGCGGCCCCGTGGAGGCGCGTTGGTCTCCGATTCGGTGAAGGCCCGGGTCGTCCAGACCCTGGGCAAATGGCATGAGGTCTGGGACGGGGAGCGGGTCCTGCCCGCCTTCCCGGGGGGGAGGCTCGGCCTTTGCAGCCGCGGCCTGAAGAATCGCGTGGCGGTGGGGGACGAGGTGGTGATCCGCCCCCAGCCCGACGGTTCGGCGCTCCTGGAGGAGGTCCTACCCCGGCGCAACAAGCTCTCCCGGAAGATCACCTTCACCGGCCGCGAGCACGTCGTGGCGGCCAACGTGGACGTGCTGGCGGTCATGCTCGCGCCGACGCCGGCCCTGAACACGGCCCTTCTGGACCGCTATCTGGTGGCCGCCCACGCCCAACAGATCCCCGCCGTGATCCTTGTGAACAAGATGGACCTGCTGGACGAGAGGGACGAGCGCGAGGCGCTCGCCCCCTACGCCGCCTTGGGATATCGGGTCTTCCCCATGTCGGCCAAGCGACGGGAGGGGATCTCGGCGTTCTCCGACTCGCTCCCCGGAACCTGGACCCTCCTGGTGGGCCACACGGGGGTGGGCAAGACCACCCTCGCCAACGACCTGGCGCCCGGCGCCCGGCGCGCCGTGGGGGAGGTGGACCGGCGGACGGGGAAAGGGAAACACACCACCAGCAGCGCCCTCGCCCACCGGCTCAAGAACAGGGGAGTCCTCATTGACACGGCGGGCATCCGGGAGTTCGCCCTCTGGGAGGTAACATGGCGCCAGGTGGAGACCGCCTTCCCGGAGATCGCCGCCGAGAACGGCCGCTGCCGGTTCCCTGACTGCCGCCACCGATCCGAGCCCCGCTGCGCCGTCCGCGAGGCCCTCGCGGTGGGCCGCCTTCCCGAAGGGCGGTACGACAGCTACCGGACGCTGCTCGAGGAATCCGCGGGGTGAGCGGGGCGGAAGGCGGGCGACGGAAGGCGGACGGCGGCTCTTGTCGGTTTCGCCCGGCGCGGGCCGCTGCGGCTTCGGGGGAGGATGGGGCCTGATGGCGCTCGGGACGGTTTTCTTCTGGGTGGTGGTGGTCTGGTGGGGGATGGCCCTCTCCTACACCCTGCTCAACCTCGCGTTTGTCCCGAAATTGGGCCCCCCGCCGCCCGCCGGCGAGGAGCTGCCCTCCCTGAGCGTAGTCATCCCGGCCCGGAACGAGGCGGCGGCCCTCGAGGCGGCGGTCTCGTCCCACTGCGGCCAGGACTACCCCGGGCTCCAGGTGGTGGTTTGCGACGACAACTCCACCGACGTCACGCCGGCCATCCTGGAGAAGCTCCGGGCGCGCCACCCGAACCTGGTGGTCATCCGGGGCGACGAGCCGCCCCCCGGCTGGCTCGGCAAGCCCAACGCCATGCGGCGGGCCTACGCGGCGGCCACGGGCGAGATGGTGCTGTTCGTGGATGCGGACGTGCGATACGCCCCCGGGGTCCACCGGAGAGCCGTCTGGGAACTGGTGCGGGGCTCCCACGACATGGTTCTGCTACTCTCCACGCTGGAGGGCCGTGGGCTGGAGCCGTTGGTCCTCTCCTTCCTCGACGCCTTCGCCGTCTACGCGATCCCTACATTCCTCGTCAACGCGCCGAGGTTCAGGGGCTTCGCCTTCGGGGCGGGGTCGGGGAACCTGGTGCGGCGCGAGGCGCTGGAGGCCATCGGCGGGCTCGAGGCGATCCGGGCCCAGGTGGTAGACGACGTGGCTCTGGGCAAGGCGATCAAGACGCTCCGAGGACGCTTCCGCCTCGTGGTGGCCTTCGGGGAGGTCCGGGTGCGGATGTACCCGGGCTTCTTCGCGGCGGTGGAGGGGTTCACGAAGAACCTCTATTCGGCCTTCCGCCGAAACGCCCTCCTGGCGGGGCTCGGGTTCTTCGGAGACTGGGCGGTGCACGTGGCGCCGCTGCTTGGGCTCGCGCTCGCGCGGGCGCTGCCGGGGGCCGCGCACCTCCTGCTCCCGGCCTCCTTGTCGGTGGCCGCGGCCCTTCTCTGCAACGGAGCCATGTGCCTCTGGACCGGCCAGCCCCTCTGGATCGCGCCGCTCTACGCCGCGCGAACCCCCATTTGGACGTGGATTGCCTTACGGTCGCTGTGGCGGTACCACACCCGCGGGATCGTCTGGCGGGGCCGCACCTATCCCAAAGGATGTTGAATCAGGCGGTTCGCACCTCGGAGAGGATCGCGTCGCAAGCGGCGGCCGGGTCCGGGGCGCCGGTGATGGGGCGGCCCACCACGAGGAAATCGGCCCCCGCGGCCACCGCGCCGGCGGGAGTGGCGACGCGCTTCTGGTCCTGCGCGTCGCCGCCCGCGGGGCGGATCCCCGGCGTGAGAACGTAGAAGTTCCTCCCCAGCGCGGCCTTGATGGCGCGCATGAAGATCACCTCGTCGTCATAGCTTTCGCGATAGCGGGCGATGGCGGAGTCGGGATATGGCTGTATATGGGAAAGCTGGCCTCGCAGTTCTCCGTGTCGAAATGGAT
>JAKAIJ010000269.1 GCA_021814355.1 Acidobacteriota bacterium | reverse complement strand
AGGGCTCCGCGTCAAGGGCCCGGGCCACCGCCACGTACTCCTCCACGGTGCTCCCGTAAAAGTTCGCGACCACGGCGGAGTCCACGCCCCGCAGCGCCGGAGCCTTTTCCTCCACAAAGACCTGGAGCCCCACGTTCTGGAGGCCGATGGAGTTGATCATGCCGCCCGGGGTCTCGCAGATGCGGGGCGGCGGGTTGCCCTCGCTGCCCTGGAGCGAGAGGCCCTTCAAGCAGTAGCCCCCCAGCGCCGCCAGGTCGAAGAACTCGGCCATCTCGAGGGCGTAGCCGCAGCAGCCCGAGGCCAGCAGGACGGGGTTCTTGAGCGCAAGGCCGCCCACCCGGACCCGGAGGTCTACAGCCACGGAAGCACCTCCGCGTCGAAGACGGGCCCCTCCTTGCAGACCCGCCGGTTTTTCTCCCGGCCCTCTTCCAGGACCTGCGTCACGCAGCTCAAGCAGACGCCGTAGCCGCACCCCATCTGCGCCTCCAGGCTCACGAAGCAGCGCGCCCGGCCCTTGCAGAGCCGGGCCACCGCCCGGAGCATCCCTTCGGGGCCGCACGCGAAGACCGCGCCGGGCTGGAACTCGAGCTCGCGGGCGAGAAGGTCGGTCACGAGGCCCTTCTGGCCCAGGCTCCCGTCCTCGGTTGCGAGGTGGGGCGAGACCCCGATCTCCTCGAGCTCCTCCACCAAGAGGAGATCCTCGGAGGTCCGGGCGCCCTGGCAGAAAATGACGCCGACCCCGTTCTCCGAGAACCGGCGGGCGAGGAAGGCCAGCGGAGGGACGCCCACCCCTCCGCCTGTCAGCACCACGGGCGAGCGGGGGTCCCACCCCGACAAGGGGAAGTGGTTGCCCAGAGGGCCCAGGCCGTAGATTCGGTCGCCCGGCCGGAGCGCGTGCAGCCGTCTCGATCCCTCGCCCACGATTTTCACCGCGAAACGGACCTCCCCCCGCACAGGGTCGTCGCCCAAAATGGAGAGGGGACGGCCCAGGAAGGGCTCCAGGCCCCAGTCGCCGCGCAGCATGTAGAACTGCCCGGGCTGTGACGGGATGACCTCACCGCGTAGCGTCAGAGTGGCGTAGGGACCACGGGTGTCGTTGGAGACGACCGTGAAGGACTTCGGGGCCATTCTCCCTCCGGCCCAAGTATAGCGCGGCCCCCGGAGCCCCGCCAGTCCATCTCCGCGCCGCCGCAGAAATTGGCACGGAGATTGCTTATTATAAAATCCTCATACCCCCTCCATCCCTCCAGCCCCCGCAAGGGGCTTTTTTTTGAGGAGGGAGACGACCGGGCCTCTCGCAGCCGCCGACGATTCTCGCGGCCGGTCCTTTTGTTGCCCTGGCACGCCAGAAGGGCCGAAAGCGCCAAAATGGCGCGACGCGCCGTCTTCTAACATCCTGATAAATAGACCATTCGCCATTGGCAAGGAGATTGCTAGATGAATGTGGTGGCAGAACACCCCCCTCCCACCCCCTGAGGCGGGGGCCCCCCAGGCCCCCGCCCTCTTCTCTATTGGGGCAATCCCACGATGGAAGCAGTGGTGCCTCACCGGACCGCGTCCTGCTTGGAGGCCGTCACGGTCGTAAGCCCGAAGCCCAAGCGGGAATCTGGCGCCCAACCGCTCGAGAGCGAGCCGCGCGGGCCGGTCGCGGAATCGGAGCCGGAGAGGCGAATTGACGGATGGCAGGCGGGCCATCTACACTGACGGCTTGGAAGGGGGTCTCCTGATGGAGCCTCAACGCTGGTGCGAGTACCTTGCGGTGGAGCTCGTTTCGCAGACCTCGCTCGGCCCCCTGTACAAGGCGCTGAACCTCGAAGGAGCTCCAGCCCTCCACTTCCTCCGGGTCTTCCACGGCGAGGCCTCTTCTCCGGGCCCCGCTGCCGCCCTCCTTCAGGCCAACGCCGGAAGGTGGCGGCAACTCCGGGACCTCTATACCTTGAGCCTGCACGGTTCTGGCCGGCAGGGAGAGAGCTTCTGTTGCGCCATCGAATACGTCCAGGGGCGCCTGCTCTCGGAGGTGCTGGACCGGTGCGCGCAGGAGGGGATCCCGCTAGCCCACGACCAAGCGGTCTACCTCGCCGAGAGGATCGCCGGCGCGCTGGTCTCCCTCTCCACCCAGGATCAGTTCTGCGGCACCCTCTGCCCCGAGGAGGTGCTGGTCACCTTCGAGGGCGAGGTGAAGCTGCTCCCGGCGGTGGTCCGGGACCTCCAGACCACGAGGTTAAGGGAATCCCCACTTCTCGCGGGCCGCCTCGCCTACCTGCCGCGGGACCAGCGCGGCGGCCAGGCCGCCGGACCGCAGGCCGACCGATTCGCCCTGGGCGCGCTCTTTTTCGAGTTCCTCTGCCACCAGCCCCTGCGGCCCGAGGGCGGGGAGCTGGATCTCAAGGAGCGGCTGGACGAGGCCGGGCGCGGCCTTGGCATGAGCGAGGGGCTCCCCGCCAGCCTCATGGCCATCCTGCGCAGGAGCTTGTTGGAGGACGCGCCCGGGGCCTATGGCACCATGGACGCCATGAAGGCGGACCTAAACCAGCTCATCGCCTCGGGCGAGTACAGCCCCAGCACCTTCAACATGGCCTTTTTGATGCACTCGCTCTTCCGCGACGAGGAGGAGGCCGAGGGGCGGCGCGACCGTGACTGGCTCGTCCTGGATCGCACCCCCCATCTCGTCGCGCCCCCGGCCGAGGAGCCCCCCGCGGCCCAGGTGCCCCCCGAGCCTCCGCCGAAGCCCAAGCGCAGGCCCTTCTACACCCCCCCCCCCGCCGAGCAGGCGGCTCAGGTGCCCGAGCCCGCCTTCAGCGGCGTGGAGGCCCCGCCCGACCGGAAGGGGCTCTTCATCGGGCTCGGCGCGACGGCCCTCGTGGTCCTCATCGCCATCCTCTCCTGGCTGGCCTTCGGAAGCCGCGGCCCGAGCGAGGCGGAGCTCCGCGCCGAGAAGCTCGAGAAGGAGCTGGCCGCCCAGAAGGAGGCGCTCAAGCGCCAGCAGGACGAGCTGGCCTCCAAGCTGGCGGCCGCCGAGAAGGAGAAGCAGGACCTCCAGGAGAAGATGTCCACCGCCAAGACGGCGGACGAAAGAGCCAAGGCCCTGAAGGCTCTCGAGGAGGCCCAGAAGAAAATCGAGGCGCAGCGCCAGGCCCAGGCGCAACTGGCCGAGAAGGAGAAGAGCGTGCTCTCCCCGCCGGCCCCCCCGGGAAGCGTCGCGTCGTCGTCGCCTCCGTCGCCCGCGCCCGCCGGAGCGGCGCCCTCCCCGCCGGGCCCCCCGCCCGTGGCCGCCGCCCCGCGCCG
>JAKAIJ010000268.1 GCA_021814355.1 Acidobacteriota bacterium | reverse complement strand
CCCACGCCGGAGGTCTCGGGAGGGATGGGCACCGCCGGTGCCGCTTCGGCCGCGCCTTTCGCCGTCCGCAGGAGGCCGTCCCGCCCGGCCAGGTAGAGCACCGAGTCCTCGGAGGCGGCGGCGGCGAGTCCGGCGGGGAGGGTCGAAAAGGGAACGCCGGAGAGGGAAGCCGGCGGGAACTCGTCGTGGTGGTCGCACTGGCCGTTTTCCCGAAGGCAGCAGTCGCGAGCGGGGTTCAGGGCCACCGAGACGAGCCGCCCGTCGGAGCCGCCCATGACGACCCCCCGGCCGAGCAGCGCCCACTTGGCTGAGGCCTCCGGGAGGGCGAGGAATCCCATCTCCACCGGGGCTCCCTGCTCCTGGAGCCTCAGGGCCGTGAACCCGAGGCCGGGGTGGACGAGGTAGCCCTCGTGACCGTAGAGGACCGCGCCCTGGACGGGATCGGAGGCCGTGAAGGTCGTCCGGGGTCCTCCTGGGTCCGTCTCCCTTAGGAGGGTCACCGTGCGGCCGCTTCCGAAGGCCACCCATCCGCCGCCGGTGGCGACCCAGGCGGCGGGTTCGAGGGAGAGCGGGTACTGGAGGACCGCTCGGGCGTGCGGCGGCGGCGCGGGGAGCGGGACGGCGGCCCGCGGCGCGGCCGCGAAGGCCAGCAATCCGGCCAGCGCGAGAGGTGTCCGGCCCGACGCGTAGACAAATCGGGAGAGGACCCGGCGCAAGACCTCCGGAAAAGGTAGGGGGAGCATGAAGAACCTCCTCGTTCTCTTCCCCAAACAGTCCCCGGAGATACCCTATGCCCGGCGCGCGCGTTTCCGTCGAGAGGGGAGCTCTTTCCGCGCCTTCGCATCTCCGCGGTTTACGAAGAGCCTTGGGAGGATGGCACCTCTTGGGGCGGGATAATTTCCGACGGCGGCGCGGGTGGGGGATCAGAACCGCCAGGCAAGGTGGCCGGTCAGGTACCCCCGGGTGCCTGGACGTTCGGTGAGCCCCGCCCAGAGGTAGGGCCCCGGCGCCGAAGCCGGCCTGAAGAGCGGGTCCCGGCTCGCGTACTTTTCGACCCCCCCCTCGACCCGGAACGTGAGTGCCCCGAACTCCCTCCCCACGTACAGTCCGGCCTTCAGGTAGCGGTAGTCCCGGGAGTCGTCCAGGACCCGGCCTGCGGCGGACCGCTGGCGGAGCCACCGGCACTCCGCGCCCACCGTGGCCGGCCCGGCGACGTCGCGCTCCAGAAGGAGGGAGGCCGCCTCGTCGGTACGCGACCAGTGCTCCGCCAGCGGAAGGCGGTGGAGGGGGTCCGCGGGGTCGGCGGGGTCGGCGGCGGCGGCGTAGGTCGTCGCCGCCAGGTCCAGGGAGGCGTCGCTGAGGCGGGCGCTGGCCGTAAGCCGGTAGGGCCCGCGCCGCGCCTGGAGGGCGCCGAACAGCTCCTCCGAGCGGCGGCTTCTCAGTCCCGCCGCCGGGCCCCACTCCTGCTCCCGGTGGGTATAGGAGAGGACCCCCGGTCCCCGGCGGAGCCGTGCGGTGAGACCCAGGAGGCGGCCCGAGCGGGCGTCCGCGGGCCGGAACGCGGCGGACTGGGCCTCCGTGTCCAGCTCCGTGACGAAGGCGTCGGCCTCCGGGACGAGTTCCGTGACGCGGACCCAGGCGGGTTCGGCGAGGAGGTCGAGCCCTTGCAGCGGCGACCAGCGGAGGCGGCCCTCCAGGCTCTGGCGGCGCCTCCCGTACCGATTCTCGTAGGTTCCGTCCCTCCCGCCGAGCGCCACCTCCCAGTGCTTCGCGCGGGCCCCGACGGAGAGGGCGCGCTCGCGCCAGGGGTATGCGCGCCGCGGGGCGGGCGCCGCGAGCGGCCCGTAGATCAGGTCGTAAAAGGCTCCCTGGAAGACGGGGTGAGGCCCCTGGTCGGCCAGGGCGACCCGGTCGGAGCGGCCCCGCCACCCCGCCTCGGCGAAGAGGGTCGTCCCGCCGCCCACGGCGCGGTCCGCCCCCAGCCGGAGCCGGGTCGTCTGCGTGACCCGCCAGCCGGCCTCCCCGCGTCCGTCGCGGTACTCGTGCTCAACGGAGGCCCAGAGCCCCGGCCCCCGCGCGGAGAGATTCAACCTTCCGCTGGTGCCGAAGAAGGCGCGGGGCTCGCGGAGCGCCGGGCCCGGGAAGGGGTTGGCCCAGGCGTCCACCAGACGGGTGAGCCGGAAGACGCTGAACCCCAGCGACTCCTCCCAGCGCCACGCCCCCGCCTTCTGGAAGGCGGCGAGCCGGAGCCCCAGGTCGCGCTCCCGGAACCGCTCCGGGACCTCCAGGACCCCCAGCGGCTCGCCCACGGGGCCGTCGAGGAAGAAGGGGATGTAGACGGGGGTGAAGCCCGTGGCCACCACGAAGGTGCGCGGCAGCGTCCCCTCCTTCACCGTCGCCTCCAGCCCCGCGCTCACGCCCCAGGGGGTCGTGAGGGTCCGGAGGGTGAGGGAGAACTCCTGCTGGCGCCAGCCCGGGGCGCCCTCGGGAAGCCCATCGCGCAGCCGCCCCAGGGTGGCCGGATCGAAGCGGCCGGCGGGGGAGCCCGTGGGGTCGGGCAGGTAAACCGCGAGGGCCGGCGCGGCCCGCGGGTCCAGGGCGCCCGTCGCGGGGTCCCAGGCGAACCGCGCGGCGCCGTCGGCCAAGTAGCTCCGCTGGTCCGCGCTCGCCTCCAGAACCCAGGCGGGCCTGAACCCCGCGGCCCGCAGGTGGAAATCTGGCGAGAGGGCCCCGCGCCATTCGAGCTGCAGGGAGGTCTCCTTCCCGAACCGCGAGAGGCTGCCCCAGAAGGAGAGGCCGCCGGTGGAGCCCTCGCGCTGGTGCGAGACGTCCGGCCCGCCGGGCTGCAGGTAGCCCGCCGCCGCGCCCGCGGTGCCCGTGGTCTGGGCCGCCGGGGCGACCCATGCGAAGGCGGCGAGCAGGGCGGCGAAAACGCGCGCGTTCATCGCTGGAACCGGTAGCCGCCCGGAGCGTCGGAGCCGTGGATCCGCGGGTGGCAGTTCTGGCAGGCCTCGTAGAGCCGGAACGGGGTCGCCGGGTCGTCCACCCGGTGGAAGGACTCGAGCTGGGAGTGGCAGGAGAGGCAGAGGGCGGGGCGGGCCTCCTTGAGGAGGAACCGCTCGCCCGAGCCGTGGGGCTCGTGGCAGCCGAGGCAGCTCTCCTCCACCGGCGGGTGCTCGAAGGGCTTGGGGTAGGCCCGGTCCCGGTGGCAGTCGGCGCAGGCCCTCCCTGGAAGCTTGCGCTCGCGGGCGTGGGGGTCGTGGCAGAAGGAGCAGAGCGCCCCCGCGGCGTCGGGC
>JAKAIJ010000267.1 GCA_021814355.1 Acidobacteriota bacterium | reverse complement strand
GCCCGCTCATGTATTCCTAAATACTCACGCACCCGCGCGCGAGTTCACTCCCCGTGGCGGACGTCGGCGACGGTGCGTCCGAGCAGCAGCGCGAGGAGGCGGTCGGCGCCGAGGGCGATGCCGGCGCACTCCGGGAGGCGCTCCACGGCGGCGAGGAAGGCCTCGTCGGGGGGATGGGGTGGCTTGCCGAGACGGGCGCGCTCGGCCTGGTAGGCGTCGTAGCGGCGCCGCTGCTCGGCGCCGTCGGTGAGCTCCTGGTAGGCGTTGGCCAGCTCGACGCCCGCGGCGTAGAGCTCGAAGCGGGCGATGACTCCGGGCTCCGCGGCCCACTCCCGCGCCAGCGCCCCCTGGAACGGCGGATAGCCGGAGAGCAGGACGGGCCGGCCGAACCGCGCGAGCTCGGGCTCGATCCGCGTAAGCAGCAGGTAGGAGAAGCAGTCGTTCTCGGACCAGGAGCCGTCGGCCGCCGCGCCGTGGCGGCAAGCGGTGTCGCGCCAGGCCTCCTCCGAGTCCAGCGCGCGCCAGTCCCGTCCCACCCAGCGGCGGAAGGCCTCGCCCAGCTCGAGCCGCTCCACCCCGGCTGCGAAGTCGCAGCGAAGCCGCCCGCGCTCCAGCACGCCCGCCGGCAGGAATCTCCTTCCCAGCCGCGCCAGGAGGGCTTCGCAGTCGCGGGCGAGACCGCGAAGGGTCCCGGCGGGCCGGTACCACTCGAGCAGGAGGAACTCGGGGCTGTGGCCCTTTCCAGGCGGCTCGTCGCGGAAGGCGGGGGCGAGGCTGAAGCAGGGGCCCGAGCCGGCGGCGAGAAGCTTCTTGAGATAGAACTCCGGCGAGGTGGGCAGGAGGGCGGTGCGCCCCGTGGCCCAGCCGCGCGCCTCGAAGGGGTCGAGGTGGGGCTCCATCCCCGCCGAGGCCACGAGGGAGGGGGCGTCCACCTCCCAGAACCCGCGCCTGCGAAAGAAGGCGCGCACCTCGCGCAGGAACCGCGCCCGCTCCTGGAGCAGGGGCAGCCGTCCTCGAAGCCGGTCCAGCGCGTCGGAAGGGGTCATGGGCGCTCGCGGGGGGCTTCCTCCAACCCCGGCCGCCCCTTATACTACACGCGATGGACGAGCCCGTGCTCAGCGTCGCCGGCTTTGCGGCGCTCCAGCGGCTGGCCCGGCTCCGGCTCTCGGCCGAGGAGGCCGCCCGGCTCCGGCCCCAGCTGGAGGCCATCCTGGGTTACGTCCGCCGGCTGGAGGCGCTGGACGCCGAGTCCGCCGAAGCCGGCGAGGAAGCCGCCGCGCCCCTCCGGCCCGACGAGCCCAGGCCCGGGCTAAGTCCGGGGGAGGCGCTCGCCGCCGCGCCCGACGCGTCCGAAGGTTTCTTCCGCGTCCCCCGGGTCCTGAAGGGTCCCGGCGCGTGAGCCTCACCATCTGGTCGAGCGCCGCCGAGATCCGCGACGCCGTGGCCGGCGGCGAGGTCTCCTGCGCCGAGGTGGCCCGCCTTTCCCTCGACCGCGTCTCGGCCCGGAACCCCCCCCTCAACGCCCTGCTCCGGGTGACGGAGGCGCGCGCCCTCGCCAGGGCCGCGGAGCTCGACGCCCTGTGCGCCCGGGGCGGCGCGCTGCCGCCCCTCGCGGGGGTCCCGCTGGTGGTGAAGGACAACCTCTGCACCCGAGGGGAGCGTACCACCTGCGCGAGCCGCATCCTCGAGGACTACGAGCCGCCCTACGACGCCACGGCGGTCTCGCGGCTCGAAGGGGCGGGCGCGCTCCTTTTGGGAAAGGCCAACCTGGACGAGTTCGGCATGGGCTCCACGGGCGAGAACTCCGCCTTCGGCCCCACCCTAAACCCCTGGGACCCGGCGCGGGTCCCCGGTGGGAGCAGCTCCGGCGCCGCCGCGGCGGTCGCCTCGGGAATGGTCCCCTGCGCCCTCGGCTCGGACACCGGCGGCTCCGTGCGCCAGCCGGCGGCCTTCTGCGGACTCTACGGGCTCCGTCCCACTTACGGCCGGGTCAGTCGGTACGGCCTCGTGGCTTTCGCCTCCTCGCTCGACCAGGTGGGCCCCCTGGCCAGAACCGCGCGCGACGCCTTCCTCGCCTTCGCCGCGATCTCGGGACCCGACCCCGCCGACTCCACCTCGCTCCCCGATCCGCCCGAGCCCCTGGAGCCACCGGCGCCCCGGCTGGAGGGGCTGCGCGTGGGGCTTCTGGCGGACCAGCTCGGCGCCGACGTGGACCCCGAGGTACGGGCCCTCGTCGCGGGCGCGGCGGAGCGGCTGCGCGCGGGCGGCGCCGAGGTGCGCGAGGCGGCCCTGCCGCACGCCGGCTACGGGGTGGCCACCTACTACGTCCTCGCCCCCGCCGAGTGCTCCTCGAATCTTGCCCGGTTCGACGGCGTCCGTTACGGCCTTCGCGAGCCACGGGAGGAACTGCTCGAGCAGTACGAGGCCAGCCGGGGCGCCGGATTTGGGGACGAGGTGAAGCGGCGCGTCCTGGCCGGGACCTTCGTCCTCTCGGCGGGCTACCGGGGCGCGTTCTACGAGAGGGCCCGGCGGGCCCGGGCCGCGATCGCGGCGGACTTCGCGCGGGCCTTCGCCGAGGTGGACCTCCTGCTGGGTCCCACGACGCCCGGGCCGGCCTTCCCTCTCGGGCGCGAAGGCGGCGACCCATTGAGCCTCTACCTCTGCGACGTCTTCACGATTCCGCCCGCGCTGGCGGGCCTGCCCGCCCTTTCGGTGCCCTGCGGCTTCACGGCGGCGGGCCTGCCCGTAGGGGCCCAGCTGGTGGGCCGCCGCCTGGAAGAGCGCACCCTGTTTCGCGCCGCGGGCTTTCTAGAAGAGGCCCTCGGACTCGCCGGGAGGCACCCATCGTGAGGCGCGCGGCCCTTCTTCTGCTCCTGCTTCTTTTCCTCCTCCCCGCGGCCGCCGCGGCCCGGACGCCGCCGCCCGTTTCGGCGCCCACCCAGGGCGGACGCCGGGCGGTGGCAGAGGGCGACCTCTTCCTCCGCGTGCCCGTCCCCGCCAAGGGCGGCCTGCGGGCCGTGGCCAGGAAGTACACGGGCGACGCCGAGAACGCGGAGGAGTTGAAGCGCGCCAATCCGGTGCGCCGCGGGCGCAGGCTCCGCGAGGCGCGGGTTCCGCTGGACCTTCTCACCCGGCCCTACGCCGAGGAGCTTATCCGGGCCCTCTTCCCGAAAGACCGCCGCGCGAAGAACGGATGGGACCACCACTGGGAGCGCGGGAGCTGGCCAGAGCTGGCGCGCTGGTTCACGGGCGACGCCGACAACGCGCCCAACCTGAAGGCGGCCAACCCGAAGCTGAAGCGCCTCGGGAAGGGGGAGCGG